>SCSY01000264.1 GCA_004298625.1 Nitrospirota bacterium
GGAATATTGTAGGTTCTGTCAATAAAAATCTCTAAACTATAGGTGCTTAACTAATTGAAAAATAAAGCAAATAATTTTTGGTTGATTATTATGCCGCATGCGATATAATTTACGAAAAAATCATTTAACCTCCACTTCTTCTCTCTCCAAAAGCTCCCTGAAGATATATGGTTTTGTGTAGGAGGGCACTTCTGGCGCAGCATAGAGTTCCTTAAGGTCGGTAGTTTTCATGTCTTTAAGAAAGTTCACCACGCAGGCTAAAGGCGCGTGGGTATTTCTGATAAGCGCCCACCTTATCATATGCCTGCTTGACCACCGGGGATGGTTTGCTATCACGCGGATAACCTGCGGAGAAATATTTTTCATGCTTATAATTTTATAGAGGTCCCCTTCAGTCATATACGGGCTGTCAAGGGATGCTGCCACCACTTCTTTCAGTCCCTCTTCAATAAGGCGCATGAGGACCCTGCTGCTCGCCCTCTTTGCAAGCGTTATCTTAACACCCAAAGGCAGGGCCGGGATTCTCTCGCCTATGCCTTCCTCAACCTTCATCTTCAGGCTTACCGGCAGCGCCGGATTTCTTGTCAAATCGGCCATGTCGAATATCTTCAGGGATTTGATAAGGGCAAGCGAAACCCTCTCCGGGGACTTTGGGTTTTTGCACAGCGCAAGCTTAACCTTGTAGCTGCCCTTCCATTTTGGATCTTTGGACAGGGCGTCGAGAATATCGGAACCGACATTTTTTCTGGCTGCGACAATGACGGCAAGTTTTTCCGTAAGATTCCTGTTGCGGATCAGCGCCGTAATAACCATGGGAGAGGGATGATACGCCAGGGATTCCAGTTCCTCTTCATTTGCAGTGGACGCCCGTTGAATATCCCTTTCCAGGTCTTTCATGTTTTTATTTTAACCTAACAACCCGTTCGCTTTTGACATAAATATCCTTATTCTGATATTTTAAGAGCGGTGATGGGGACATTTTGGCGATAAGTCTTGCGTTGATAATCCTTCTGGGACTGCTTTCGGATTATCTTTTCAGGAGGGTAAAACTCCCGGGGCTGCTGGGAATGCTGATCGTCGGAATAGTCCTCGGGCCTTATGCATTAAATGTAATAGACCCCGCGATACTCACGGTCTCTGCTGATTTCAGGATGATAGCGCTGATAGTCATCCTCTTAAGGGCAGGCCTTGCCGCGAGAAAAGACACCCTGAACAGGATTGGAAAGACAGCGATATTAATGGGCTTTGTCCCTGCTGTATTTGAAGGCGCTGCCATCACATTTATTGCGCCGGTTTTTTTTGATATAAGCATTCTCGAATCCGCAATACTCGGGTTCATTGTGGCTGCCGTATCGCCTGCAATCGTCGTCCCGATGATGCTCAGGTTTATTGAAAGCAATAAAGGGGCAAAAAAAGGAATCCCGACACTTTTGCTTGCATCTTCATCGCTGGATAATGTATTTGCGATAGTAATATCTTCGGCCCTAATCGGAATGTATTCGGGCAAAGGCGCAAACATCTTCATGAAACTTCTCGAGATACCCGTTTCAATAAGTCTCGGCATCGCGCTTGGAGTCGCGATTGGGTTTACGTTGTACCGGGTCTTTAAAAAATATCAGCCGAGGGCTACGAAAGAAGGGATGATTGTTATCGGCTCCGCAATACTTTTGACATGGCTTGAAAAGACTGTCAGGCCTTTTGTTGCTGTTTCGGCATTGTCGGGTGTTATAGCAATAGGCTTTGTCATGCTCGAAAAATCAGAGCCCATTGCCCATAAGATATCTCAGAAACTCGGCAAAATATGGGTCTTTGCTGAGATACTCCTTTTTGTACTTGTAGGGGCGCAGGTTAATATCAATGTCGCCCTGGATGCAGGAGTTTACGGGGCCGCAATAATATTCCTCGGCTTGATTGCAAGAGGCATAGGCACTTATACAGCGCTTGCCGGAACCGATTTCGACATGAAGGAAAAGCTTTTCTGCATTGCCTCATACATACCAAAGGCAACTGTTCAGGCGGCAATAGGCGCTGTGCCGCTTTCTCTTGGAGTTAAATCAGGTGATATTATTCTTGCAGTTGCGGTTCTGGCAATTCTTTTCACGGCGCCATTGGGCGCCATAGGCATGAATATGATCGGAGAAAAAGTTCTCGAAAAGTGATAATCTTTATTCGAGGCTGATTATATTCAGCCTCGAAAGACTTCAAAAAAATAGTTTATTTTTCGGCCTTTGGCTTATCTTTAATCTCAAGCGCCTGTTTTGCAATTGCCGCAATTTCTTCCGACGGAAGAATAACAGGCATCATCCCATACGTATTAACTCCAAGAATATTGGGGATAAGGGAACTTTTTTGTTCGGTCCCTGCAACTCTCAGCAAAAATATCCCCACAACCTTTCCATCTAAAGAAAACACAGGCG
Source organism: Nitrospirota bacterium (assembly GCA_004298625.1). Lineage (GTDB taxonomy): Bacteria > Nitrospirota > Thermodesulfovibrionia > Thermodesulfovibrionales > UBA1546 > SCSY01. The sequence goes on from SCSY01000264.1 coordinate 2,418, forward strand.
CTCCCAGTTTGCCCTGAAAAACATCCTGATCTATAACATAAAGAGTCCTCGGCTTTTTGATGATTGCTTCCAGGCGATACATGGAAATGGACGGTATCCGTCCGGCAACTGTTCCCAGTCTTGTGAGGATCATGATATTATCTAAAATATCGGGCTTGCTCTCTTTTGAAAGGTCAAGGGCATGAACCGGTTTTTCTAATTTTGCTGCAGGCATTATAAATGCCAAATCCAGATCGCTGTCTTTCATCACAATCTTTGCAGGCAGTTCATTCCCGTCCGATAACAGCATTTTTATATCGGATATTTCCGTTTCTACATTAAACTTCGGCAGGCCCTCTCCTTCGGTTCTGGCCTGTTTTAACATCTCCCGGTAAACCCTGGCGGGATCAACGCTTGAATTGGAAAGGACAACCAGGCCTGAAGGATCAATAACTGTTGCCACGGCTTCCACCTCATTATCGGTCTTGCTCATCTCCCGGCCCTCAACAATAACACGTAGTCTGGTGATTACTTTAACGGTAATGACAACATCGTTCCATTTGCCGATGAGCTCCCTTGCGTTATTCAGGTTCTCATGAGACCATGCCCCGGACGTTGGAAACAACAGGCATAATGTTAAACAGAGTATTGCCGCCCTTGAATATTTCACTGTTTCCTCCTTTTCGCTACCTGTCAGATATTATTATTCCAGGCAGGTTCCAGCTCAACATAAAAACTATGGATGCCTCGCCTGACCTGCAACAACACGCTTTTAAGTTTTTTCTCTGCAATGCCTTTCATCATTTTCTCAAATAATGCCACATCCGAAACCGATTCTCCGTTTACAGCGATTATAATATCTCCGACCGCCAATCTGGCAAGAGAGGCCCAGCCTCCCTGGCCTACAGCCTCCACTAATATGCCTTTCTGTTCATCTCTCCAGCCTTCCTGGGCACGGTCTAAAAATGCTATATCTCTCACCGTAAATTCAAAATTATCATCAACATATTTCTTCATTTCGCCCGGCATAGGCGGGGACTGTTCGAGAATAGCTTTTATCTTTAATTTGTCTTTACCCCTCAGTATATCAAGCTCCACTGTGGAGCCGATTTTATATTGTCTGATCATAGCCGGCAAGACTTCCAGGTCTTCCGGTGATGATACATTTACAGGTTCTCCGTCCAGGGCTGTAATTATATCCCCTGCGCGAAGGCCGTCCCTTTCAGCGCTTCTGTTTGAATACACCTGTGTTAATCTCACCCCTTTAATGCCGGGGATGCCCAACTCGCCTGCTATCTCTTTAGTCACAACCTGCATGCCGACAGGCAGCCATGCCTTTTGAATTTCAAATCCCTGATCCTGCATTCCTCTTTCCAGCCTTAATCTCACAACCGTCAGATACCGCTCTTTTTTCCTCTCAAAAACCACTACAACAGGCACCGGGTCGTTTTTATCCGCAGTCAGTTCCCGCGTAATTTTAAGAAGTTCTTCCACATCTTTAATTCGTTTCCCGCCAACCTCTATAATCATATCGCTGCCGACAATCTTTGGTTTGGACTCCCAGCAGGGCCCTCCGGTTCGGACAGTCGTAACAAGCACGCCATCCTTATTTTCCCTCTTCATCTCTTTAGCGTTCAACAAAGACAGATTTCGCGCTGTAATCCCCCATTGCTTCAGTTCAACGGTTTTCGATTTTATATATTCACGTTCCTGAGCGGTTATGTGAAGAGTAATTTCCTTCCCGTGTCTGTGCACGACTGCCTCTGCCTCCTTGCCAACGTGAAGCTCCATTATATGTTGATTTAAAATGGGTATTTCCTCCTGAAATCTTATGTCCGTCTCTTTGCCTGCTAATTTGAGCATGATATCGCCTGATAAAAATCCGGCTTTTTCCGCAGGCGAGCCTTCAATGATCCCGCTAACAATAACCCCTTTTTTCCGCCCGGAATTTCTGAAAAGAGGCTGAACCTCAAGGCCGATCCAACTGCGCGATACCTTGCCGAATTTTATTATTTTTTCTGCAACGTCCTTAGCCAGATTTCCCGGGATTGCTCCGCTGATGCCCAGACTTATTTCATTTATGCCGACTATTTCTCCACTTAAATTAACTAAGGGCCCGCCTGAATTTCCGCCATAGATTGGAGCGTCATGCCCTATCCATCTGACTATCGAACCTACGTCTTCGCCCTCCAGCGTGAATTTGCTTATGGGCCAGAAAAATTTCGGCATTACAATTTCTGTATTGCTTATAATGCCCATGGTTACAGACTGAGACAAAGCAAAAGGGCTGCCCATAGCCAGCACTGAATCGCCGGTCTTTAAAAGGGCTGAGTCCCCGAATTGAGCGACAGGGAATTCTTTTATGTGCTTATTACTAAGCTTGATTACAGCGATGTCCGTGAGAGGATCCGTGCCGACCAGTTCTGCCTCTATCTCTTCTTTATCTGATAATGTGCAGATAATCTGCTTCGCCTTGCCGGCAACGTGATGATTGGTGATTACATGGCCCTCCTTTGTAATAATCACGCCGCTGCCTGCAAACTCATGCTTGACCTCACGGCCATTATAATATTCAACGGAAACCACAAATATCCTGACAAGCGCCGGCTTTACCTTTGCTATGGCTCCATCTATTGCCTCTCTTGTAACTTCAGGGGATTTTGAGACTGCGGAAGTTTTTTGTAATTGGTCGCTTTTTCCCTCGGCAAAGGAAATTGAAAATGCCGATATGATTAAAATGCTAAAACAAACCGTTTTTAAGATTATACTAATCATCTTAAGCTTCATTGATAAGCTCCTTTTCAGGATTAGACTGAGGTAATAATAACATTTTTATCTTTTATTCTCTATGATATCGCTTATAATCAAATAATATCTTATGGAACAATTACCGGAAGGAATTAACGAATTAATCCAGCGCTACGGGCTCGGGGAAGACGGCGAGCATGTCATCATCCCCATCGGCGGCAACAAGCGCTGCTTTATCTTAAAGAGAAGATACTTACGCGTTGCCTATTCCGAGACCCATTATATTGATTATCCGCTTGAAGATATTATTATGGCGACCATAAAATATCCGGAACTGCCTCTGAGTGAAGCTCTTTACCTGCTGCATAGAGAGATTGATACCCAAAAGGATGAAGGTACTTAAGGACATGAACAGTCTCCGCTTCCCTGATTTTTATCTCAGAGCCATTTCTTTTTCCTGAAAAAGAAGAGCATTATCACCGCGACAATAAGCATCACAACAACTATCATCGGATATCCGAATTTCCATTCGAGTTCAGGCATGTGCTTGAAGTTCATACCGTAGACGCCGGCAAGGAAGGTAAGGGGCATGAATATTGTCGCTATTATGGTGAGCACCTTCATTACAGCATTCATCCTGTTGCTTATGCTCGAAAGATAGATGTCGAGCATCCCTGATACCATGTCCCTGAATGTCTCTATCGTATCTACCACATGGATTGTGTGGTCATAAATATCTCTCAGGTATATCCCTGTGGACGGATGAATAAGAGCCGATTCTCCCTTTGCCATGGCGCTGATTACTTCTCTCAGGGGCCAAACCGATTTCCTGAGGAAGAGCATCTCTCTTTTCAGGCTATGGATTTCACGCAAGACATTTCCTGTTGGATTTGTTACAAGCCTCTCTTCAAGGAATTCTATCTTTTCACCCAGTTTCTCAAGGATTATGAAGTAGTTGTCAACAATGGAATCTATAAGGGAATAAGCAAGGTAATCAGCTCCCATCTTTCTTGTCTTCCCCTTTCCTGTCCTTAATCGCTCCCTGACAGGGTTAAAGACATCCCCTTCGTGTCCCTCCTGAAATGATATGACGAAATTAGGGCCGAGGATAAGGCTTATCTGTTCTGAGATTATGTTGTTTGTTCTGCTGTCAAGATTCAGCATCTTAAGAACGATATAGATGTAGTCGCCGAAATCTTCCATCTTGGGGCGCTGGTCTGAGTTGAGAATGTCCTCGATTATAAGCGGATGGAAACCATAACATTCTCCGAGCTTTTCCGGTATCTCGACCTTATGAATCCCGTCAACGTTTATCCACGTTACAGTCGGTTTGTCTTTAAAGGTAAAGCATTCCTGAATCTCGGCAATAGCCTTTTCCTGGAAACTACCCTCATCGTAGTCTATGACCGTAATCTTTACTTCTTCCTTTTTCTTATCGCCTATATGGATAAGACTGCCAGGAGGAAGCCCGGCCTTTCGGGACCTTTTCTTAATAAGTTCCGGCATATGGATATTCTATTACAAATTGAAAAACCGCGCTTCCTCTACCTTCACCTTCACAGCCTCTTTGGTCTTCCTGTCTTTAATCTCGACAAGACCTTCTTTCAAATTTTTCTCTCCGAGGATAATCTGGGTAGGGATCCCGATGAGGTCGGCGTCTTTAAACTTAACCCCTGCGCGTTCATCCCTGTCATCCATCAGGACTGCAAGGCCTTTTTCTTTCAGTTCTTTATAGAGTTTTTCCGCAATTTCGACTGTCTTTTCATCTTTCATATTCAAAGGCAATATCTCGACATCAAAAGGCGCAATGGACTTTGGCCAGATGATTCCGTCCTTATCATTGCTCTGCTCTATGGCTGCGGCAGCAATCCTTGCAGGCCCGATGCCGTAGCTTCCCATGATTATCGGCTTTTCCTGCCCGTTTTCATCAAGGAAAACTGCCTTCAAGGGTGTAGAATATTTAGTGCCGAGCTTGAAGATGTTCCCAATCTCGATACACCTTTCTATCTTTAATTCTTCCCCGCACTTTGCGCATTTATCTCCGCTCTTTGCAAGATGTATGTCATGCCATTCAGCAGTGAAATCCTTCCCCAGCCTTATGCCTTTCATATGATAGTGCTGTTTGTTTGCGCCGCTTACATAAACGCCCTCTCTGAGGCATGAGTCGGCTATGATTCTTATCTTTTGGTTCATGGGGCCGATGAAACCTGCCTCTACTCCAAGTATCTCCCTTACCTCTGTTTTTTGCGCAGGCCTGAGATTGCCGATTATCTTAGCGAGTTTTTTCTCGTGAAGCTCCTGGTCGCCCCTTACAAGAGCAAGAACCGGTATATTTTCTGCAATAACAAGTATGCTTTTTATGAAATATGAAGGAGAAAGCTTAAGAAAATTAGATACCTCCTGAACAGTGCGCTTTTCAGGCGTATGGACCTCTTCGGGCTGCCAGTCCTCGAATTTAATATCTGAAGGGATTGACAGCGCAAGCTCAACATTTGCCGAATATCCGCATTTATCGCATAAGGCCACCTCATCTTCTCCAGCAGGGCTTGGCGCCATGAATTCATGAGAAACTGCGCCGCCCATCATACCTGGGTCTGATTCAACCTGATAGAACTTCAAGCCGCATCTTTTGAAAATCTTGTGATATGCGCTTGCGTGAAGCTGATAATTTTTTTCAAGACCTTCTTCGGTTGCATCAAAGCTGTAGCTGTCCTTCATTATGAATTCCCTTGTCCGCAATACCCCGCTCTTCGGCCTGGCCTCATCCCTGAGTTTTGTCTGTATCTGATACCACACTTGCGGAAGGTCTCTGTATGAGCGAATCTCTCTTGATGCAAGCCATGTCATTATCTCCTCATGCGTCATGCCCAAACACATATCGCGTCCGGTCCTGTCTTTTAATCTGAACATCTCATCGCCTATTGCGTCCCATCTTCCGGTCTGCTGCCAGACTTCTGCAGGATGAAGTATCGGCATAGAGATTTCCTGCGAGCCGATAGCTTCCATCTCTTCCTTGAGAACGGCATTTATCTTATCGAGCACCCTCCACCCCAGAGGAAGAAATATATACAAACCAGCGGCAAGCTGCCTTACAAAACCGGCCCTTAGCATAAGCTTGTGGCTGACAGCCTCAGCATCTGCAGGGACTTCCCTGAGCGTTGGTATGAACATTTTTGAAAAACGCATTTAAACCTCCAAAAAGAAAGTTAAAAGTTATTAAGGTATTTTTGTTTTTAACTCTTAACTTTCAACTCTCAACTTTCAATTTTTTATGATTGTTAGAGTAATGCATAAAAATGGTTTAGTCAAGAAGACCCCTATCCCGTCTAATTGACTTCCATTATGGTTTCTATATAGTGTAAAATTTAGATATGGCGGCAAAATTAGGTCAGATTCTCATAGCCTCAGGAGTTATAACAGAGGAGCAGTTGAACGAAGCCTTGAGCGTTCAGAAGAAAAAAGGCGGAAGGCTCGGCGCAAACCTCGTCAAATTAGGCCATGTAACCGAAGAGCAGCTCGTCACTTTCCTGAGCAAGCAATATGGAGTATCAGCCATAAATCTTGCCGATTACAAGATTGACCCTGCTGTCTTAAAGCTCATACCCTCCGAGATGGCAAAGAAACATATGATAATGCCTGTTGCAAGGGTCGGCGCAACCCTTACAGTGGCAATGGCAGACCCTTTCAATGTATTTGCCGTTGACGATATTAAGTTCATGACAGGATACAATGTTGAAGTCGTGATAGCGCCTGAATCAGCGCTTATGGATGCAATAGCAACCTCTTATGGCGGCAGGGGAGTTGTAGCTGCAAAACCTCAGCAGCAGCAACAGCAACAGACCCAGGCTTCAACTGTAGCCACTGCCGCAGAGATACTGCAGGCAAAGGACTATACTGTTGGAGAAGACGGAAATATTGAAGATATGCTTGGCGCGGATGAAGGCCCTACGGTAGACGTTGAAGAATTTGACGCGGTTGTTGGAAAGGCCATCGGCGATGTCGAGGTCGTGGAGGAAAAAGAGGACGCCGAGGTCATAAGAGAGGTTGCCGCACCGATAATAAAGCTGACTAACGGCATACTATTAAATGCGATAAAAGCAGGCGCAAGCGATATTCAGATCGAGCCTTATGAGAATTCTGTAAGAGTCAGATACAGGATTGACGGCGAATGCCGGGTGATAATGAACCTGCCTGCCAAGATAAAAGCAGCCCTGACATCAAGGATCAAGATAATGGCGCGGCTCGATATCTCGGAGAAAAGGCTACCGCAGGACGGAAGAATAAAACTGAAACTCGGGAAGAAAAAAGAGGTGGATTTCCGCGTCTCGACTGTTCCATGTCTTTTCGGGGAAAGAACCAATATGAGGATTCTTGATAAGGCCAACCTTCAGGTAGACCTTACAAGGCTGGGCATCGAAGAGGAACCTTTAAAAGATTTGATGGCTGCTCTCGAAAAACCCAACGGCATGATACTGGTTACAGGCCCGACAGGCTGCGGAAAGACAACAACGCTCTACTCTGCATTGAATTACCTGAACAAGATAGGCGTTAACGTATCAACAGCCGAAGACCCTGTTGAATATAACTTCCCCGGCATAAATCAGGTGGCTGTTAAGGAAGATATCGGTCTTACGTTCGCTGCGGCGCTCAGGTCCTTTTTAAGACAGGACCCGGATATCATCATGGTCGGTGAGATACGTGATTTTGAAACAGCAGAAATTTCTGTTAAGGCGGCATTAACAGGCCACCTGGTGCTCAGCACGCTCCATACAAATGACGCCCCCGGCACCATAAGCAGATTATTAAATATGGGAATCGAACCGTTCCTCGTGGCTGCATCGGTTATCCTTATTGCCTCTCAGAGGCTTGTGAGAAAGATATGCCCACAGTGCAAGGAAGAGGAGAAGATCCCTGTGCCGGCCCTGATAAAACTGGGCTTTCCGGAAGAGGAGGCAGCCTCTATAAAATGTCTCAGGGGAAAAGGGTGCCCTGCCTGTAATAATGCGGGCTATAGGGGAAGAATAGGTCTCTATGAGATTATGCCCATGAAAGATGAGATCAAGGAGTTGACGCTTGAGGGCGCATCTTCGGATGAGATAAAAAAGGCTGCTGTCAGGCTCGGGATGAGGACCCTGAGAATGAGCGGCCTGGTTAAAATAAAAGACGGCACCACTTCCGTGGAAGAGATAGTAAGGGCTACCTTTGGAGACTGAAAAATGGCGATAAAATTAGGCCAGATACTTATAGCCTCAGGGGTTATCACAGAGGCGCAATTGAATGAGGCCTTGAGCCTTCAGAAGAAAAAAGGCGGAAGGCTCGGCACAAACCTCGTTAAATTAGGCCATGTAACCGAGGATAAACTCGTCACTTTTCTGAGCAAGCAATATGGCATGTCGGCAATAAACCTTGCTGATTATAAGATTGACCTCGCTGTTTTAAAACTCATACCAGCCGAGATGGCAAAGAAGTATATGATAATGCCTGTTGCGAGGGTTGGCGCAACCCTTACAGTTGCAATGGCAGACCCTTCCAATGTATTTGCAGTTGACGATATCAAGTTCATGACGGGATACAATGTCGAGATTGTAATAGCAACGGAATCCGCTCTCATAAACGCAATCTCAACCTCCTATGGGGGCAAGGGCGGGGCCGTTGCCGCTGCACAGCAGGCACAGCAGAAGCCGCAACAGGCTGCTGCCGCAATGAAACTCGAGGCAAAAGATTATACATTCTCAGAAGGTGAAATAGCGGGACAGGAAGATACAGGAGTTGATGAAGGCCCTACGGTAGATGTTGACGAGTTCGATAAGGTTGTCGGTGACGCTCTTGATGATATCGAGCATGTCACTGAAGACGAGATGTTCGGAGGAAAAGGTGAAGTTGAGGAACCGATTGTAAAGCTTGTGAGCGGCATACTTATAAATGCAATAAAGATAGGCGCAAGCGATATCCATATAGAGCCTTACGAGACTTCCCTAAGGGTCAGATACAGAGTTGACGGCGTGCTTGCCCTGGCCATGAATCTTCCCCTGAGGATCAAAAATTCCGTTACCTCAAGACTTAAGATAATGTCCAAACTCGACATCGCTGAGAGGCGGCTTCCGCAGGATGGAAGGATCAAGTTAAGGCTCGGCAAGAAAAAAGAGGTGGACTTCCGCGTCTCGGTGCTTCCCTGCCTTTTCGGCGAAAAGACGGTTATGAGAATACTTGACAAGGCTTCATTGCAGGTAGACCTTACAAAACTCGGGTTCGAAGAGAATGCGCTCCAGAAATTTCTGGAAGCCCTGAACAGACCCTACGGAATGCTGCTTGTTACAGGCCCTACGGGAAGCGGCAAGACAACGACGCTTTATTCTGCATTGAATTACCTTAACAAGCCTAATATAAATATTATGACTGCCGAAGACCCTATTGAATATAACTTTCTGGGTATTAATCAGGTGCAGATGAAAGAGGAGATAGGACTTACATTTGCCTCGGCGCTGAGGGCCTTTTTAAGGCAGAGTCCTGATATCATTCTGGTTGGCGAGATACGTGATTTTGAGACCGCAGAGATTGCTGTTAAGGCTGCATTAACAGGCCATCTTGTTCTCAGCACGCTTCATACAAATGACGCCCCCAGCAGCATAAGCAGACTGTTGAACATGGGAATCGAGCCATTTTTGGTGTCATCATCTGTTATACTTATAATGGCACAGAGGCTTGCAAGAAAGATATGCTACCAGTGCGAAAAGGAAGAGGAAAAAATTCCTGTGCAAACCCTTATAAATATGGGATTAGCTGAAGAAGAGGCAAAGACTTTCAAGTGCTACAGGGGCAAGGGATGTCCTGTATGCAATAAATCCGGATACAAGGGAAGGATAGCACTTTACGAAATTATGGTTATTAACGATGAGATAAGGAAGCTCGTGCTTGAAGGCGCGTCGGCAGACGAGCTGAAAAAGGCTGCTGTCAGAAATGACATGAAGACATTAAGGATGAGCGGCATGACTAAAGTAAAGGAAGGTGTTACTACTATAGAAGAGGTGCTGAGAGTTACTGCCGGAGACTGAAAAAACCGACAACTGAAACCAACAACTAAAAAGGGAGATTATAAATGGCAACACTGTATGACTTGTTGAAGATAATGATAGAAAAGGGAGCCTCAGACCTGCATATAACAACCGGAAGCCCGCCGAGAGTCAGGGTTGATGGCAAGCTTGTGCCTCTGGATCATCCGCAATTGACCCCTGCGGAAACAAAAACAATCTGTTACAGTGTCCTGACAGACGCCCAGAAACACAAGTTTGAAGAAAGCAATGAACTGGACCTTTCATTCGGCGTTAAAGGGTTGAGCAGGTTCAGGGGAAATATCTTCATGCAGAGAGGCGCAGTTGCCGGGGCCTTCAGAACTATTCCGTTCCAGATAAAAACATTTCAGGAACTTGGACTGCCCGAGATTGTCAACGACCTTGTAAAAAGGCCCCGCGGACTTATTCTTGTAACAGGGCCGACAGGGAGCGGAAAGTCCACAACGCTGGCTGCGATGGTAGACAGGATAAACTCAGAGAGACAGGATCATATTATCACAGTAGAAGACCCGATAGAATATCTTCACCCTCACAAAAAATGCCTGATTAACCAGAGAGAGGTAAATGCAGACACCGCATCTTTTAAGGCAGCCCTGCGGTATGTCCTCAGGCAGGACCCTGATGTTGTGCTGATAGGCGAGATGCGCGACCTTGAGACCATAGAGGCAGCCCTTACTGTTTCAGAGACCGGACATCTGACGCTTGCCACGCTGCATACCAATTCCGCTGTCCAGACAATAAATCGTGTTATAGATGTATTTCCTCCCCATCAGCAGGAACAGATAAGGACCCAGCTCTCTTTTGTCCTCGAAGGAGTGCTTGCCCAGCAGCTTATCACAAAGAAGTCCGGACGTGGAAGGTCTCTCGCAGTTGAACTGCTGGTGCCGAACCCTGCCATAAGAAACCTCATACGAGAAGACAAGATACACCAGATATATTCCATGATGCAGACCGGCCAGGCCAGGTTCGGGATGCAGACGATGAACCAGTCTTTATTCGAGCTTTATACAAAAGGACTCCTGTCTTATGAGGATGCAGTAAGCCGCTCTTCGGTGCCCGAAGAGTTAATTACAATGCTTCAAAGGATAACAACGCCTGCTAAAGGGAGGGGGTAAAAATGGCGACAGTATTTCAATGGTCGGGTAAAACTACAAGAGGCGCTATAGAATCAGGGGAGATTACGGCAGCCTCAAAAGAAGAGGTTATTGCTCAGCTCAGGAAGAAAAATATAACGCCTACTTTGATCAATGAAAAAAAGGCTGCAAAAAAATTATTCGGGGGAGGTGGCGGCAAGGTTACGGATAAAGATATTGTTATATTCACAAGGCAGTTCTCCGTAATGATAGACGCCGGACTGCCCCTGGTCCAGGCCCTCGATATCCTTTCAACACAGGTAGAAAATAAGGCTCTCGCCAGGGTGCTGGCTCAGATCAAGGATGATGTTGAGGCAGGCTCGACTTATGCCGATGCTCTTAAGAAACACCCGAGGGTATTCACTGAGTTGTATGCAAATATGGTTGCAGCAGGCGAGGCAGGCGGTATCCTCGATACAATTCTCAACAGGCTTGCAGCGTATATAGAAAAGGCGATGGCATTAAAGAAAAGAGTTAAGGGCGCTATGACATATCCTATAATAGTTACGTGCATAGCGGTTCTGGCAATCGCGGTTATAATGATATTTGTTGTCCCTACCTTCGCGACCATGTTTTCCTCGATGGGCGGAACTCTTCCTGCCCCGACATTGCTGATCATAAATATAAGCAATTTTATTGCCGGTTGGGGCGGTATTATAACAGCCGGTGTTATAACAGGCCTTGTCATGTTCCTTAAGCAGTTCAGGCGCACGGAAAAAGGTCAGATGATAACGGACAGGATATTGTTGAAACTGCCTATATTCGGCACACTTCTCAATAGGGTCGCTGTTGCCAAATTCACCCGGACGCTCGGGACGCTCACAAGCAGCGGCGTGCCGATACTTGACGGGCTCGAGATAACGGCAAAGACAGCAGGCAATAAAGTAATCGAATCTGCAATTATGGAAGTAAGAAGGGCGGTAACAGGCGGAAAAACCCTTGCAGAACCCCTCTCAAAGGCAAAGGTATTCCCGCCGATGGTCACACATATGATATCAGTTGGAGAAACAACAGGAGCCCTCGATGCAATGCTTTCAAAGATCGCTGATTTTTACGATGAGGAAGTTGATTCCGTTGTCGAGAATCTTACAGCCATGATGGAGCCGCTGCTGATGGTATTTCTTGGCGGCACAGTAGGTTTTGTAGTAGTTGCAATGTATCTGCCGATATTCAAGATGGGGGCGCTCGTAAAATAGAAGAGAAAGCTGTTTAGCTGAAGGCTGAAGTTGAAGGCTGAATGATTGACAAGGTCCTGAGTAAAAAATTAAAGTCCCTTATCACAATAAGGGTCATCTTTGTTACGTTATTGCTGGGTTCGTTTTTTATACTCCAGGTCGGCTACAGGGATTTCCCTCACCCGCGCTCTACCCTAAACCTCATCATAGCGCTCTATACCCTTACAATAGTTTATGCAATTTTATTGAAACGGGTAAAAATGTATGCGCTGTTTGCTTATGTCCAGCTTTTTATAGACGCCTCAGCCGTAAACATGCTCATATACCTTACAGGCGGAATCGAGAGCTGGTTCTCATTCATTATGCCGTTGACAGTGATGTCGGCAGGCACGGTGCTGAACAAACGGGCAGGCTATATAATAGCGACTTTTAACAGCATCCTCTACGGGATAATAATAGACCTCCAGTATTACAGAGTCCTTCCTCTCGAATACGATACAACGCTTACTGAAAAGGCATTCCTCTACAATATATTTGCGCATATATCCGCCTTTTACCTTGTGGCCTTTCTCAGCGGTTATCTGTCTTCAAGACTCGAAAAGACTTCACAGGCACTTGAACAGACTGATTCCGACCTCAGGGATCTGGAGCTATTCAACGAAGAGATAATCGAAAATATTCCGAGCGGCATATTCACAACCGACATTAAAGGCCGCATATTAATCTTTAACAGGGCTGCCGAAGATATAACAGGCATTGGAAGGAAAATCGCCCTCAGACAGAAGATAGATGGGATCTTCCCTTTTATAAATCCCCCCATCCCCCCTTTACCAAAGGGGGGCGAGAGGGAATTAGAAACAATGGAAGGTGTAATAAGTCATCGGAAAGAAGGCGACAGGATCATCCATCTGACTGTTTCCGAACTTAGAGATATTACTGAAAAGAGCAGGGGTTTTGTCGGGATATTTCAGGACATTACACAGCTTAAAAAAATGGAGGCGGAGATAAAACATAAGGAAAAATGGGCGGCTATCGGCGAACTTTCGGCTAATATAGCCCATGAAATAAGAAATCCCATAGCGTCTCTTAAAGGGTCGGTGGAAATGCTGAGAGAAAACATCGTGACAGAGGAACATAAAAAAAGGTTGACGGAAATAGCCTTAAAAGAAATGGACAGGCTGAATAACATAATTTCCGATTTTCTGACTTATTCAAGCCCCAGGCCCGCTGAATTCCATACCTTTGACCTTAACCTTATGCTTGACGATACCCTTGAATTGCTTGCGCACACGGCATCCGTCCGGGAGAATCTCACCATCACAAAAAATTTTAACGGCCCTCTCTTTGTGAGCGCCGACCAGCAGAAATTGCGTCAGGTTTTCTGGAACCTCGGCATGAATGCAATAGAGGCCATGCCTTCAGGAGGAGAGCTTTCCGTCAATTCAAGGGAAAGCGATGATTTTGCCGAGATAATTTTCCGGGATACCGGCGCAGGCATACCACGGGAGAATCTCGGAAAGATATTCTATCCGTTTTTTACTACAAAGGATGAAGGCACCGGGCTTGGTCTGGCCATAGCATACAGGATTATAGAGGAGCATAACGGCAAGATAAATATTACCAGCAATAATAACGGCACAACTTTTAAGGTTATAATACCCAATGTCAATGGAAAAGCTTAATAAAGGCCGGATTCTGATTGTAGATGACGAAAAGAGCATGAAAGAAGTCCTGAATATTCTTCTTGAAGGCGAGGGCTATGACGTCACTGCCTCTGTTGACAGTGTTGACGCTATAAATCTTCTTAACAGGGATATTTTCGATATGGTGATTACGGATATTAAAATGCCGAAGATTAACGGTTTCGAGATACTTAAAAAAGTGCGGGAGATAGCCCCCGATACATTGGTAATCATGATAACGGCATTCGGGACAACTGAGTCTGCAATAGAGGCGATGCAGCTTGGCGCTTATGATTATATCCACAAGCCTTTCAAGATAGACGAGATACGCATAGTGGTTAAAAAGGCGCTCGAAAAACGCAGGCTCAGAGAAGAAGTTTCACTGCTCCGTGATAAGATAAAGACAACCAACGAACTGGGACATATCTTCTGGAAAAGTCAGAAAATGCAGGAACTGCTGAATGTCCTGCCGAGGATAGCACAGAGCAATTCTAATGTCCTCGTGACAGGAGAAAGCGGCACCGGCAAGGAATTGGTCGCAACCGGAATCCACAACCTCAGCCTCAGAAAAGAAAAAAATCTGGTTGCCATAAACTGCGCGACTTTCCCCGAAGGTCTTCTGGAGAGCGAGCTTTTCGGACACATGAAAGGCTCTTTCACAGGAGCTGCCTATAACAAACAGGGTCTCTTCGAGATAGCAGACGGCGGAAGCATTTTTTTAGATGAGATATGCGAGATGTCCATCAACCTTCAGGCAAAGCTGCTCAGGGTGCTGGAAAACAGCACATTCAGGCGTGTCGGCGGCACAACGGATATAAAAGTTGACGTCAGAATAATCTCTGCTACAAACAAAGACCTTAAGGAAGAGATTGCGTCAGGCAGATTCAGAGAAGACCTATACTACAGACTGAATGTGGTCCCTCTGCATATCCCGCCCTTGAGGGAAAGAAAAGAGGATATCCCTCTGCTTGTGGAGCATTTTCTGATGAAGTCTTCCTCACAAATACAGGTCTCCTCCGAGGTAATGAAGCTTTTTATGGAATACTCGTGGAAGGGTAATGTCAGAGAGCTTGAAAACGTCATCGAAAGAATGCTGTTATTGACAGACAGAGAGGAGATTACCGCCGAGGATGTGCCGCAGGAAATTTTAAAGCATTCAGAGGATTTAAAATATATCCCGGACCTGACAAAAGAGGGCGCTGACTTAGACTGCATTATCGGAAACATTGAAAAAAATTATCTGCAAAGTGCGCTTAAAACATCAAATGGGAACAAAACAGAAGCGGCAAAACTGCTGAATCTTTCCTTCCGCTCCTTCAGGCACAGACTCTCCAAATATGGTATAAAATAACCCTATGAAACTTGGTGAGGCCCTGGTCAAAGAAGGTCTTATTACGAAAGAACACCTGAGGCTTGCCCTTGAAAGGCAGGTTATCTTTGGAGGAAGGATAGGGACCAACATCGTTGAACTCGGGATCCTTACAGAAGATGAATTCGCAAAATTTCTCAGCCGGTATCTTAAGATTCCTGTTGTAGAGTCTTCACAGTTGGCCGGCCTTGATGATGAGACCATTGCATCTATAAGCAAAGAGATGGCGGAAAAATATAGGGCGATCCCGTTCAAAAAAGAAAAGACCAGACTTCATGTGGCAATGCTCGATCCAAAAAATATGAATGCAGTGGATGAATTCAGATTTGTCAGCGGCTACGACATAATACCTTATGCCGCATCCGAGCTCAGGATCCTCTATGCGCTTGAAAAATACTACGGGGTCAAACGAGATCTCAGATATATAAGCATCTTTGACCGCATTGAAGATGAGAAAAAGCCTGTTGTCAGCGCAGATATTGCCGCCTCCCCCCCTCCGGCAAGCCAGCCTGAGCGCGGAGGCGACTCGCAGGGAAAAGAGGAGATTAAAAAGATAAAAGAGGCGTTTGCAGATGTAAAAGATAAAGAAGAAATCGCCGGGCTGCTCATAGACGAGGCTCAAAAAGCTGCAAAGAGAGTTGCCCTTTTTTTAATAAAAGGGACTAATGTCTCGGTCTGGAAATCAAAAGACATAAGCCCTGAAGGGGTTGAGATTAATATGGCTCTGCCGTCAATATTCAATGAGGTGCTTGCCAGAAAGGCTTACTACCGGGGGCCGGTTCTCAAAATACCAGGCAATGAAGGCCTTATAAAAATACTTTCAGGGGCTCCTCAGGACAGCCTTACAATGCCCATAAACATAAGAGATAGGGCCATAGCGTTGCTCTATGCCGACAACGGAAACAACTCAGTCCTTGACGCCAATTTAAACTATCTTAATACTCTTGTTGCAATGGCCTCTATTTCATTTGAGCTGTTAATCCTGAGAAAAAAAATAATGGACATGTGAAAAAATACTACCTTTAGCTGTTTTGGGGTCTTGACAAAAAAAATCCTTCTTGATAGTGTTATTGCAGTTATTCAGCATTACTTTTCAAGTCAAGGGGGGAACATTAATGACAAAGGCAGAGCTTACCGACAAAATAGCTTCAGGCGCCGGCCTCAGCAAGGCTGACGCATCAAAGGCGCTTGATTCAACTCTAAACGCAATTAAGGCATCATTAAAAAAAGGGCAGAAGGTTACGCTCGTGGGATTCGGGACCTTCTCGGTCTCAAAGCGCAAGGCAAGGAAGGGGCGAAACCCGAGGACAGGTCAAGCAATAAATATCCCGGCAGGGAAGTCGCCTAAGTTTACATCCGGCAAGGCATTCAAGGACGCTATAAAATAATGCGGTCATAGATACATAAGCAATTGGAGGGAGCAGTTTCCGGGCTGCTCCTTTTATTTTTTGAATAAAGCATCAAATCTTTTTCTTGTGTCGTCTGTTTTTTCCGATAATGCCTGCTCCCCTGTTTTTTTTCGCTTCAGCGAACCTTCAATAAACACAAAATAATCACAAAAATTTGCCTTATCCCTGGTCCTCTGGAATTCCGCCTTTGGTTCAAGACATTTATTATGAGCCGTCACGGAGTAAAATCCGCAGTTCAGGCATATATGCAAATCGCCTCCGCATTCAGGACACACGGTTTTTCGTGAGAAATATTTATCGGTCTCGATATTTTTTCCACACAGCGCACAAATCTTCATGGGACGCTTGCCCTCCTTAATTTTCTCTTAATAAAGTTCTCTTCATCCTCCCTTTCTTTCACCTGCCCCGTGAGTTTCTCGTCAAGAAGCGCATCGAGGAGTTTAGAATAAACAGGCCCGGGCTGAACGCCCATCTTTTTCAAGTCCGCCCCTCTTAGAATCGGTTTTATCTTTCTCAATTCTATAAGATATCGCGATATTGATTTCTGTTTTTGTTTATCCCTGCTGACAGCCATGGAAAATAAAAGCATTTCAAGGCTGCTGCCCTTCAGGAGATGATATAGATCAACGGGGTTATTCATGGGCAGCCTTCTCAACACATCCTTTGACTGAGACATGCCTTTTACGATCAGCTCGCTCACGCCGCGAGGAGCAGACAATCTTTCAAGGGCGTCTTTAATTTCTGCATCCTTTAGTCCCGACAGCAGCGCCATCAGATAGAGCGCTCCCCTGTCGGGGGTTTCTTCAAGGAAAAGAAGATTAAACCATGCAAGGGTTTCGAACATGGACTGGAGCGTTGCTTCAAGCTCGCTGCTGAATGCAAGGCTTGGGTGTATCACCTTCAGCAGGCCGAATTCAGAAAGTTTCTTCAGCGTCTTTACCGGTTCTGTCTCACTGCATGCAAGCATGAGTTCCTCATACAACCTGGCCCCTGAGAGTTTGTTGAACAGGTCCATTTTGATGGTTGATTTAATCAGATTCTCCGTATGCCTGCTCAGCTTGAAGCCGAATCTCTCGGAGAATCTCACAGCCCTGAACGCCCTTGTCGGATCCTCGATAAAACTGAGGTTGTGTATCACTCTCAAGGTCTTTTCCCTTAAATCGCGTTGCCCTCCGAAAAAATCCATCAATAACCCGAAATCTTTAAGATTGAGCTTCACTGCAAGCGTATTAATTGTAAAATCCCTTCGATAAAGGTCCTTTTTTATGGATGAGGTCTCTACTGTCGGAAGGGCTGCCGGAGCTTCATAATACTCTGTCCTTGCGCTTGCCACATCAAGCTTGAACTCATCCGTAATAATCTTTGCAGTGCCGAACCTCTCATGTGTTTTTACCTTTGCGTGCAGCCTTTCGCCGAAGGCCCTGGCAAACGAAATCCCGTCTCCCTCCACCACAATATCTATATCGAGATTTTGCTCTCCCCTCAGCAGATCCCTGACCGAGCCTCCGACAAGATATGCATTAATCCCGATCCGGTCCGCAGTCTCCCCTGCAAGTTTCAGCAGGTCGTATATTGCGGGGGGAAACTTTTCTCTCAGCAGAACGGCTATGTTTCTTCCAATGGACGGTTTTTCCCTTGTCTCGGATTTTTCGAGCCTGCTGCGCCTTAAGAATTCCTCATATAATGTCCTGAGAAGGTCCGTCCGTGTTATCGCGCCTGTAATCTTTTCTTTTTCTATTACAGGCATAAACCTCTGGTTCTGCTCTATCATCATAATCTCTATCTCTCTTATCGCTGTATCAGGGCTGACCGTTGCCGCATCGGTTGTGCAGAAATCTATCGCCTTGCTCTTGCCGAATCCGTGAAAGAGCGCCTTTTCAATTATTTCTCTCGATATCAGGCCGAAATATTTTCCGTTTTTTCTAATGGGAAGGACATTCACCCCGTATTTGGTCATTATTGTCTCTATTTCTTTTATTGTGCTGTCCCAATCAGTAGTGATAACAGGGGTTGTCATGATATCCGATGCGACCTTGTCCGGTTTCACGTTTTCCGATATAATCCTTGTGAGTCTATCCTCGAGCGACTCAAGAGAAGCCTCTTTAACAGTCGCAGAAGCTGCTGCCGGATGTCCTCCGCCGCCGAATTCTTCCAGCACATCTGCGACATTGAGTTCGGGCACGCGGCTCCTTGCAACCACAAGTATCTTGCCCTCCATGCTCAGAAGCACAAACAGGGCGTCTATGTCTTCCATATCCATTATCCTGTGGGCAAAATGCGCTGCGTCGCCGAGATAGCTTTCACGGGACGCCTTTGCTATTTTTATCCTTACCCCCCTGACAATCACCTCCCTTGACGACTGCACAAGTTCATTGAGGAGGTCCAGTTCCTCGCGGCTCAGTTCCAGCCTGAGAAAACTCGAAACAATATTAAGATTTGCGCCTCGTTTGACAAGATATGCAACTGCAAGAAGGTCCCTCTCTGTTGTAGACGGAAAAAGCAGCGAGCCTGTTTCCTCGTAAATGCCCAGACACAGGATAGTCGCCTCCATCGGCGAGGGATGAAGCTTTTTTGCCTTTAAAATCTCTGAAAATATTGTGGCTGTTGCGCCGACTTCCTCGATGACTTCCAGGCTGCCGTGTATATCTTCGCCTGTGAGAGGATGGTGGTCATAGATATGTATATCTATGCCAGGTTTTGATATTATTTCTGATAGCTGACCTATTCTGTCGGTGGTTTTTGCGTCAACGATGATCAGACGTTTGACGTCTGCGGGGTCAATCTCCCTGATGCGTTTAATCTCGACCGGATTGAATGCCTCTATAAAGTCCCTGACTTTTTTTTCCTGAGAGCCCGCAAAGACTATAGCTGCTTCCGGGTAAAGTTTCTTTGCAGCGACCATTGATGCAAGGGAATCAAAATCAGCATTGATATGGGAAGTGATTATCTCCATGGGTATATTTTAGCAGATATTATAAATAGAGAATTTGAGACTGCTGAAAAAGTCTTATTTCAGAGTGGATTCCCGCGAAGGCGGGAATCCACTCTTCTTTGATTTTAAAGAGGAATGTCGGAAGGTGTGGGAAGTGATGCGTTTTGTGAGTTTTGCCCTTCGCACAGCCTCAAATCGGGTCAAAATATCGCTTGGTATGGGCTTCATAATTCAGCATTACGGACTAATTTTACAAAATGGATATTAGTCCGCAGAAAAGTATAATAATATTAGAAAGATATGTCAATAACTATTGACCAGATCGAATTGCCTCACAATAAATGTTACCGGAGTAAAGGATAAAAAGGAATCGTTGACTCATAATGCATGTTACCGGAAAAACATGCACGTAAAAGGAGACCGTTATGAGTTCACGATCCAAA
>SCSY01000265.1 GCA_004298625.1 Nitrospirota bacterium
CCTGAAAGGCAACACCAAAGAGGCATCCGAGTATTTTGAAAAGGCGCTTAAACTGAACCCGAGATACACAGAGGCGTCCCTTAACCTTGCCATAGCGTATAATGACATGGGAGAGTTTAAGAAGGCACAGGAGGTTTTTTCAAAAGCAGCCCAGATAGCCCATCCGACCCCGACGTCTCTTGATCCATTTGCAGCAGGAAAGCTTGCAAACGAACATTTTAAGATAGGCAACATTTACTTTGATTTCGCGATGTATGATGACGCCATAGAAGAATACACCAAAGCCCTGAAGCTCCATCCATTGCTTGCGGACGTGCGCACAAAACTCGGCATGTCCCTGAGAAGCAAGGGGCTTTATGAAGAGGCGATAGTGCATTTTACAAAGGCAAAGGAAGTAAATCCCGGTTACGGTCAGGCGTGGGTTCAGCTCGGCCTTACTTATTATATGAAGGGCCTTAAAGACCTTGCTTTTGAGGAGTGGGAGCGCGCACTGAAGCAAAATCCCAACCTGAAAGAAGCAAAGACATATATCCAACTCCTCAAAAAAGAGGAAAAGTAGAAGCAGTGTCTCTGCTTGAAGCAAGCGCCCTTAATATCTCATTCAGAACTGCTGCAAAACCCATTAACGTAGTAAATAATCTTTCCTTTGCCATCGAGGAATCCGAGGTCTTCGGACTGGTAGGCGAGAGCGGTTGCGGAAAAAGCCTTACGGCCCTTTCGATTATGGGGATACTCCCCCCTAATGCCTATGCCGTAGGTTCGATAAAGTTCAGGGATAAAGACCTTCTTAAGCTTGACAGTGAATCCATGAGACAGCTCAGGGGGAAAGAGCTTGCAATGATCTTCCAGGAGCCGATGACATCACTCAACCCCGTCCTTACTATCGGTTATCAGATAGCAGAGGTTATGACCACTCACTTCGGCCTTTCAAAGAAAGAGGCTTTTAACAAAACAGTAGAATTGCTCAGGGATGTAAGGATGCCGTCTCCCGAGATAAGGATAAAGGAGTATCCGCATCAAATGTCGGGAGGCATGAGACAGAGAGTAATGATAGCAATGGCAGTTGCATGCAATCCTTCTCTTCTTATTGCCGACGAACCAACGACAGCTCTCGATGTCACCATACAGTCACAGATACTGGAGCTTCTACAGAAACTCAGGGAAGAGAGAAAGATGTCAATCCTCCTTATAACCCACGACCTCGGCATTATTGCAGAGAACGCCCAGAGAGTTGCGATAATGTATGCTGGAAGAATTGCAGAGCTTTCCGACGCAAAAGAACTTTTCCAAAATCCAAGGCACCCGTATACAATGGGACTTTTAAATTCATTGCCAAAGGAAAGGGGGGTGCCTCTCAAGCCTATTCCAGGCTCTGTTCCCCAGCCCGGCAGACTTCCGGACGGGTGCAAGTTTTCAGACAGATGCGAGTTTGTAATCCCTGAATGCAGGACCGAAGAGCCGGAACTTCGGTTATTGCCCGAAAATATCAGCGGGTCTTCGCATTTTGCAAGATGCATAAGGTCGGAGGTTATCTCATGGAACTACTCAGGGTAGAGGCATTAAAAAAATATTTCCCTGTAAAAAGAGGGCTTGCCGGGCCGTCGCAATGGTTAAGGGCCGTTGACGGAATAGACTTTTCTGTTGATGAGGACAGAATATTTGCGCTTGTCGGCGAGAGCGGATGCGGAAAATCAACAGTTGCGCGGCTTGTCCTCAATCTCGCAACACCTACTTCAGGAAAGATATTTTTCGGGGGCAAAGACATATCTGAACTTAAAAGCACCTCATTAAAGGCATTCAGGAGATCTTTGCAGATCATATTTCAGGACCCGTTTGCTTCCCTGAACCCGAGGATGACCGTGTTTGATACAATATCAGAGCCCTTAAAGATACACGGCATCGTAGAGAAAAAAAATATGAAGGATGCCTGTGCGGAACTTTTAAAAAAAGTGGGGCTTGGGGCTGAAGTCCTGAACCGTTATCCTCACGAATTCAGCGGGGGCCAGCGGCAGAGGATATGCATAGCAAGGGCGCTTGCAGTAGGCCCGAAACTTATAGTTGCCGACGAACCGCTGTCGGCGCTTGACGTTTCGATACAGGCACAGATACTCAATCTGCTTCAGGAATTAAAAAGAGAGACCAAGATATCGTTCCTTTTCATAAGCCATGATCTTAAGATAGTCCACTATTTCAGCGATGCCGTCGGCGTTATGTATCTCGGAAAGATTGTTGAGCGCGCAAAAACAGAGGACCTGTTTCGTGAGCCGATGCACCCCTATACGGTTGTATTGCTTGAGTCTGCGCCTCGCATTTTCCATTCACCCACTCACCCGCAAGCCCGTTCACCAAAAGTCATAGGCGACGTGCCGAGCCCGATACATATCCCTCCCGGATGTCCGTTTCATCCGAGATGTCCGAGAAGATTTGAGCCGTGCGATAAGTTTGTGCCTCTTTTGGAAGAACCGGTTTCTAAAGGATATTCCGGCAGGCTTGTGTCGTGCCATCTGTGGAACCCGTGGGAGTAGGAGGCACTTCTGACGCAACTGCGCTATCATTATTAGGCGTTTGCGATTTCGGATGTTCTGCATCTTTTTCCCTTCCCTCAATTAGCAAGAACAAAAGGTCCATAGTCAAAAGTGCGGCTCACCTCGGCGAGTTACTTCGTAAAAGTTAGCAAGAGCGGAAGGTACTAAGCCGCGCGGCGGTGTATGCGTTTATCAACCTCATGTCCGATAGCGCGCTGTGCGATGCGGAGTTCATAGTCAGCCTGCAGCCCTACCCAAACATCGGGCGATGTGCCGAAATATTTGCCCAGTCGGATCGCCGTGTCAGCGGTGATTGCACGCTTGCCGTTGACAATGGCGCTTATGCGGCCGGGAGGAACTGCGATGTCGCGGGCGAGCATGTTGATGCTGATCCCCATAGGCTTCATAAATTCCTCAAGGAGAATTTCTCCGGGGTGAATCGGTTCAAGAAGTTTCTGTTTTGAAATCATGTCACTCACACCTCTAATGATAGTCTGTTATTTCAACGTCATAGGCGTCTCCGTCTTTCCAGCGAAAGCAGATTCGCCACTGATCATTGACCCTGATGCTATACTGCCCCTTGCGGTCTCCTTTCAGGGCTTCAAGCCGATTGCCCGGCGGAACCCTGAGGTCTTCCAGATGCCCAGCACGGTGAAGGTACAGAAGCTTGCGCCGCGCAACCCGTTCGATGGAACGAAACCTCGGCACGTCCTGATCATTGAAGAGCGTCTCAGTTTTTGCATCACGGAACGACCGGATCATCACAAATAGTCTATTACGTTACGCGTAATATGTCAAGCGGCATGGGCTGTTCCAACCACGCGACGCGCAGCCATGCGGCGGGGCCTAATTCTCAAATTCAGATTTTGAAACAGGTATTGCTTATGCCTCCCCTCCCATGATAAATTTGATTAGATGAACAGCAAAGAATTATGGCCGTTTCTTTTTTTAACAGGGGCGTTGCTCTTTAACTGGCCCTTCCTCGATATCTTCAGTATGTCGCTTCCATACTATCTTTTCGGCATGTGGGGGTTGTATATAGCCGTTGTCGGTATCTTTATCACAGTAATAAGAAGGCAGAAAAACAACAAGGATGTTTAAGGGCTGGTTATTATTCCTTATTATTTTAGGCTATCTCAGCTTCCTTTTTTTAATCGCATATTATGCCGAGAAGAGAGAAAAAATAAAGAAGAGCATTGTTTCAAACCCGTATGTCTACGCCCTTTCAATGGCTGTCTATTGCACCTCATGGACCTTTTACGGAAGCGTCGGCAAGGCAGCAACCTCGGGGCTGTCTTTTCTGACGATATACCTCGGCCCAACCCTGATGGCGTCTCTCTGGTGGATTATCCTGAGAAAAATAATAAGCATATCCAAAGAAAACAGGATTACAACCATATCTGATTTTATCGGTTCCCGGTATGGAAACTCTATTTTTTTGTCGGCTCTTGTCACGGTTGTGGCTGTTGCCGGCATAACGCCTTATCTCGGCCTCCAGATCAAGGCAATCATGAACACATTCATAATACTTACGGCCGAGACAGCCGGGAGCGCCGCAGCAGGCTGGGTCATAACATTAATCCTCGGCATATTTGCAATAATCTTTGGGGCGCGAAGGCTTGATTCATCGGAAAGGCACGAGGGGCTGATATTTGCCATTGCCTTTGAATCCATAGTCAAACTCGTTGCCTTTTTGCTGGTGGGGCTCTTTGTGACATACGGTTTGTTTAACGGCTTTATTGATATATTCGAGAAGATAAAGGCTTCGGAATACGGAGAACTCCTTTTCCTCGGCGGAGGCACATCCGTCAGTTACAATGAGTGGGCCTCGCTGCTTTTCCTTTCGATGATGGCGATAATGTTCCTGCCGAGGCAGTTCCATGTTGCGGTAGTGGAAAATTCAGACGTCTCCCACGTCTCGAGGGCCATGTGGTTGTTCCCTCTGTATCTTTTCCTGATTAATATCTTTGTCATGCCGGTTGCCTTTGGCGGACTTCTCCTCGGTGGAAGCCAGGCAGGCGCCGACACCTTTGTCCTTACCATACCTCTCGGGCAGAAAGAATATCTGCTTGCCCTCTTTGTATTTATAGGGGGCTTTTCCGCAGCTACAGGAATGATAATTGTTGAATCATTGGCATTAAGCACGATGGCGATGAACAATCTGGTCATGCCTGCCATCTTCAGATTCAATACCATGAAGGGTTTTCCCACGATCATACTCAACATAAAAAGAATAATAATACTCGGATGTGTATTCCTCGGCTATTTTTTCGCCGTGTCCATCGGCGAATTCTACACCCTCGTTGATATGGGGCTGAAATCCTTCGAGGCAGTCACAATCTTTGCCCCTTCTATTCTCCTCGGGCTTTATTGGAAAAGAGGCAACAAGATCGGCGCTATAGCCGGGATCGCGAGCGGTTTTATAATCTGGTTCTATACCCTTCTTATGCCTGCGCTGCTGAAATCAGGCATCTTACAGGAAAAAGGCATTTTTGCATATATTGTGAATTCCGAGATACTCAACCCTCTCTCCCTGTTTGGGTTGAAGGGTCTTGATAAATGGAGTCATTCTCTGTTCTGGGGGCTGTTATTTAATATTGTGTTTTATGTCGGTTTTTCAATATTTACAAAGCAGAAAGGCGAAGAAAAAAGACAGGCATTAATGTTTGTGGAGTCTTATTCTCCAAAGATAACAGCCGTAAAGAGCAGCTACAATATCCGGCAGATAGAGGATATCCTGGGCCAGTATATCGGCAGGAGAGAGGCAAAAGATATTATAGAAAACTTTATCATAAGGCGCGGTATCCAAAGGGAGTCCATCTCCCATGACGACCTCATAATGCTTAGGGACGAGGCAGAGAGGATTCTTTCAGGCGCGCTCGGCTCTGCCATTGCCACAATAATTTTTGAGGATAAATTAATTCTCACAGAGCAGGAAAGAGGCGAGATATCGAACTCTATAAAACAGATGACGGATACGCTCAGGCTTTCGCGGCAGGAGCTTTCGGAGGCCAATAGAAATCTCGCATATCTCAAGGAATTCAGTGAAAATATTATAGAGAGCGCTCCGGTCGGCATCGTGACGGTAGATTCTTTATTAAATGTCAGATACTGGAATAAGGAGATGGAAACGCTTACGGGCATAAAAAGAAGCGGCGCGTTTAACAGCTCTATAACCTATTTGCTGCCGTGGATGACAAAAGAAATGCTGATGCAGAATGAGCATGGAGAGATAACCGTTCAAACGCCGTCTTTACAGTCGTTTAAAATAAATATCAGCCCGTTCAAAGACCCCTCCGGAGGTTTTGTCGTAATCCTTGAGGATATAACAGAGAAGAAAAAAATGGAGGAGCAATTGTTGCAGACGTCAAAACTCGCAAGCATCGGTAAATTGACGGCAGGGATTTCACATGAAATCGGCAACCCGCTTGCATCCATTTCTTCGCTGGTGCAGGAGTTAACGTCATTGAAGATGGAATCCGGGGATGAAGTTGCATTTACAGGGAAGTCGCTTAATGTGATAAACAATCATATAGAGAGGATTGCCAGGATAGTTAGGAGCCTCGGAGATTTTGCCAGGATATCATCATCCGAGAAGATAGTTTCAAGCATCCCGGGAATTCTGGACCGCGCAGTTAATCTGGTGAAATACGACAAGAGGTTCAATAACATCCGGTTTACAGCCGAGATAAAAGATATCCCTCCGTTATTGGTTAACCCGGACCAGATGCAGCAGGTTTTTTTAAATCTCATTCTCAATTCCCTCGACGCCATGCCCGACGGCGGAGGGCTTGATGTCTCCATGGAAAAATCAGATAGCTTTGTTGAGATAATTTTAAGCGACACAGGCGTGGGTATGGATGAATCCGTAATGGGCAAAATATTTGATCCTTTTTTTACGACGAAACCATTGGGCAAAGGCACAGGATTAGGTTTAAGTATATGCTATGGTATAGTAAAGGAACATAACGGCACAATCGCAGTAAAAAGCCGGAAAGGCGAAGGAACTGCATTTATAATAAGGCTTCCAATACGGAATAATGGCTGAGAGACTGCTTATAGTTGAAGATGAAGAAACCCTTCGCGAATCGCTTGCCAGGGTATTTTTACGCGAGGGATATGACGTAGACACCGTTGACAGCGCCGAATCCGCCCTTAAGGTCGTTGAAAAAACATCCTATGACCTGATGATCACCGACATAATCCTGCCCGGGATCAACGGTATTGAACTTTTAAAAAAATGCAGGGAGCAGAACCCCGAACAGGTAGTCATGGTTATTACGGCCTTTGCCTCTATGGAAACGGCGGTTGAGGCCCTCAGGGCAGGAGCATACGACTATGTCATAAAACCAATCATACATGAAGAAATAAAAAGGGTTGTCAGAAATGCCTTAAGAGAGAGAGCCCTGAGAACAGAAAATCTTTTGCTGAAGAGGCAGATAGACGAACGATATGACTTCGAGAAGATAGTCGGGCAAAGCCGTGAGATTAAATCCCTGATCGAAGAAGTAAAGAAGATTGCCGATTCAAAGAGCAATGTCCTGCTTCTCGGCGAAACAGGCACGGGCAAGGAATTGTTTGCGAGGGCTATTCACTATAACAGTTCAAGGCGCGATAATCCTTTCATTCCTATAAATTGCAGCGCAATTCCTGAAAACCTTCTCGAATCAGAATTGTTTGGATATGCAAAGGGCGCCTTCACCGGCGCTACAGGCGCAAAGAGGGGGCTTTTTGAAGAGGCTGACAGAGGGACTGTCTTCCTCGATGAAATAGGCGACTTGAGCCAGCCCCTCCAGGCAAAGCTGCTGCGGGTAATAGATGACCGGGAGATAAGGCCACTGGGAGGCGTGCAGTCCAGGAAGGTAGATATCAGATTTGTTACGGCAACAAACAGGGATATCACAGCAATAGTAAAAGAGGGCTCTTTCAGAGAGGATCTGTATTACAGAATAAATGTAGTAACGCTTAAACTGCCTGCCCTGAGAGAGAGAAAGGAAGACGTCATTATCCTCGCGAGACACTTCCTTGCGAAATATTCCTACGAAATAGGGAAAACCCTAAAGTTCATAGACGATAAAGCAATTAAACTTCTTAATGATTATCGCTGGCCGGGAAATATAAGGGAACTCCAGAACATTATTGAAAGGGCAGTGCTTATAACTGAAAGCAATACTATTTTCCCTGAGCACCTTCCCGAAGGCATCAGGGGTTCTGCTTCGTTTGTCGCCGAATCGCTCGAAAAAGCGTTTTCTATCGAAAATTACACCAAAGAACTCATCATTAGATACCAGAATAATTTTGGCGAACAGCAGCTTGCAGATATGCTTGGAATTACAAGGAAGTCTCTATGGGAAAAAAGAAAAAAATGGGGTTTAAGCAAAAAATAAACGTTACTTTTATACACGCTTTGTCTTCATGGTTGTTACTATAAGTAGCAATGGATAACTCCTTATAAAATAAGCACTAAAAGCTGCCTTTCGCACTTTTGTTACTTAAAGTAACGAAAAGTCTTTTGCCTTAAATCTACTGCTTTAGAAATCGTCATGTCTAACCTCTATAACTGCTTGATTTTAAATGTTTTATCTTATTGCAGGCGAATTGAATCCAGGGCATGTTAATTGCTCTTTAATCCCCAATGATTATTGAAGAGGTCATAGAATTTCTAAAAAAAACGCCTCCTTTCCAGTTTCTTGACGAGGCTTCGTTAAGGATCATATCCAGCGGCATATCAATGGAATTTTATCCCAAAGGCACAACAATTCTTTACCAGGACGGGCCTGCGAGCGATTACCTGAGAATAATTAAAAAGGGCGGGGTAAAGGTCTTCGTAACGTCAAACGGAAATGGAGACGTTCTGATTGATTACAGAAGCGAGGGCGACGCCTTTGGATTTTTGTCTTTAATAAGCGGCGATAAATCCAGGGCTAATGTGGCGGCAGTCGAGGATACGATTGCTTATCTGATCGGCAGAGAGGCAATAATGAAGCTCCTGGACGTAAATCCTGCGTTTACGGAATTTTTTGTAAAGTCGTTTCTCAATAAATACATAGACAAAACATATAAAGAGATGCATAACAAAAGCCTGCTTTACGGAGGCGGGGACAAGCTCCTGTTCACGACCCCGGTGGGCGAGCTTGCGACAAAAGATATTATAACTGCGTCGCAGGACATATCAATAAAAGATGCAGCCGGGATAATGTCGAAGAACGGCATCAGCTCCCTCGTGCTGGTTGACGGGGATAAAATCCCAACAGGCATCGTGACCGACAGGGACCTCAGGGATAAGGTAGTTGCAAAGGACAGAAACATTGCAGACCCTGTAAGCGGCATAATGAGCCTCACCCTTATAAAGGCAGAGGCAAGGGATTATTGTTTTGAAGCGCTTCTTAAAATGATTCACTTTAACATTCACCACTTGCTTGTTGTTGATGAAGGCAGGCTCAAAGGCATAGTAACCAATCATGACCTCATGATGCTTCAGGGGACCTCCCCCTTGTCGGTTGCGCGGGACATAGAGAGCCAGCAGGCAATAGACGGGCTTATACCTGTATCTAAAAAAATAAGCAACGTCATAAGCCTGCTGCTCAAAGAGGGGGCAAGGGCAAGCAATATAACACGGATAATAACCGAGATAAACGACAGGCTTGTAAGAAAGATCCTCGATATTGCAGAGAGAGAGTTTGGCCGTCCTCCTGTAAATTATTGCTGGGTCGTGTTCGGCAGCGAAGGCAGAAAAGAACAGACCTTCAAGACAGACCAGGATAATGCGCTTATATATGCAGATGCCGACGGGGAAAAGGAAGAAGAGGCCGAGAAATACTTCTCAGCATTCACCGCATTTGTAAGAGACAGCCTCCTGAAATGCGGCTTCCCGTTATGCCCTGCAAACTACATGGCGAGCAACCGGGAGTGGCGCCAGCCCTTAAGAATATGGAAAAAATATTTCTCGAGGTGGATAGCCGCGCCGACGCCCGATGCGATTCTGAAATCCCTTATCTTTTTTGATTTGAGGCCGATTTACGGGGACCTCAGCCTTGCAGAGGAACTCCGGAAGTCTCTCAAGACCATGCTGGAAGACCAGATGCTTTTTCTTGGATACATGGCCAACACGATAACAAAAAACACCCCGCCCGTCGGGTTCTTCAAGTCATTTATAGTGGAAAAAAGCGGCGAGCACAAAGATGAATTAAATTTAAAGATAAAGGGCATTGCGCCTTTGGCGGACATCATAAGGCTCTTTAGCCTTGAGAAAGGCGTAACAGAGACCTCTACCCTCGAGAGAAATAATGCGCTAAAAGGCAAATATACCATTATTGAAGAATATGCAGAAGAGCTTGAACAAGCCTTTGAATTTATAATGCTGCTCAGGATCCAGCATCAGGTCGAACAGATAGAGGCCGGCATAGAACCGGATAATTTCATTAATCCGGACAAATTAAGCAATCTCGAAAAAAAGACAATAAAGGAGGCGTTCAAGCTTATATCAAGAATGCAGGACCTGGTAATCGCAAGATATAAGCAGATGATATGGTGAAACTATGATGAATATTTTTAAAAATTATTATGAATCGAACAGGTATAAAGACATGCCTCTCACGGAGGGCAGATACGTAGTAGTTGACACAGAACTTACAGGGCTCGATGAAAAGAAGGATTCGATTGTTTCCATAGGAGCAGTCAGGATGACCGGAGGCCGGATAGACCTGAGCGATACATTCCACAAATTGATAAACCCCGAGACAGCCCTTACCGCAGAGAGCATCATCATACACGGCATTATGCCGTCGGAGGTAATAGCGGAGCCTTGTATAGACAGCGTCCTTATGGAATTTTCGCAATTCTGCGGGACCGATGTCATTGTCGGCCATTTTGTATCAATAGATATGAGCTTTATAAACAGGGAGATGAAAAGGATTACCGGACTTCCCATGCAAAATCCTGTTCTCGATACATTTACCATTTATGAGTGGATAAGGAAAAGGGGCGCAATCGGCAACAAGAGCGATGTTGCGCTTCCTCTTATGAGAGACCCGAAATTATATAAGATTGCAAGATACTTTGAAATTCCTTTTAACGGAGGACATGATGCTGCAATAGATTCTTTTATTACAGCGCAGATTTTCCAGAGATTTATTCCCATGTTAATCGAGTCGGGGATTCAGGACATGGAGTATCTGCTGATGCTCGACGACCCTTTCAGGGGAGGAGACAGATTTAGGGCAGCGGCTGAAATGAGCCACTTTTAAGGCTCGATTGCAGGTGTGCAAGGCAAAAATTTACAGGAGGAGGCAACGAGAATGAGTAAAAAAAATGTGCATGAAATTCTTGAAGATGAAGATTTCAGAAGTTTGTCAAGGCAGAAGAACGTCATATCTCTTATTCTGACAATCATAGAACTGGTTCTTTATTTCGGATTCATAGCGCTGATCGCCTTTAACAAACCTTTTCTGGCGCAAAAACTCAGCGAAGGCGGCGCTACGACGATAGGGATACCGATAGCCGTAGGCACTATTATACTTTCCTGGGCGCTGACCGGCATATACATCTTCTGGGCGAACAGCAAATATGACGCTCAGGTCAAAAAAATAAAAGACAAGGTCGGAGGTTAACGAGATGTCGCAAACTACAGAAGCAGTACAGACTATGATAGGACAGGCCAACCCGACGTCAATAATGTTCTTTGTGCTTTTTGTTATCAGCACACTCCTGATAACCTGGTGGGCGGCGAAGAGGACAAGGACAACAAAAGATTTTTATGCGGCGGGGAGAAGCATTACAGGTTTCCAGAACGGACTTGCGCTCGCAGGCGATTACATGAGCGCCGCATCCTTTCTGGGAATAGCAGGGTTGGTTTCAACAAAAGGCTACGACGGCCTAATCTATTCAGTGGGATGGCTCGTTGGGTGGCCGATTGTCATGTTCCTTATCTCCGAGCCTTTAAGGAATCTCGGCAAATACACTTTCGCGGATGTTGTTGCATACAGATTGAACCAGAGACCAATAAGGGCAGCCGCAGCAACGGGCTCTCTGGTTGTTGTTCTTACGTATCTGATTGCCCAGATGGTCGGAGCCGGTACGCTGATAAAACTTATGTTCGGGCTTCCGTTTGAACTGGCCATCGTCATCACGGGTTCTCTCATGATAGCATACGTTCTTTTCGGCGGAATGATCGCAACTACATGGGTTCAGATTATTAAAGCAGTATTGCTGCTTGGAGGCGCAACGCTCCTTGTTATGCTTACTCTCAATCAGTTCGGTTTCAGTTATGGAAACCTGTTCGGTCAGGCGGAGAAGCTCTATACGAATAAATTTCTCGAGCCCGGGGGTCTTGTGACAAGTCCTCTGGATGCATTCTCTCTGGGGCTTGCCCTTATGTTCGGCACTGCTGGGCTTCCACATATTCTTATGAGGTTCTATACTGTCCCTGATGCAAAGGAGGCAAGGAAGTCCGTATTCTACGCAACAGCGTTCATAGGATATTTCTATATCCTTACAGTTACGATCGGCTTCGGGGCCGCTATACTCGTAGGACAGAAGATTATCATGGGAATAGACAAGGGCGGCAATATGGCGGCTCCTCTGCTTGCTGAGGCGCTTGGAGGCAATCTCTTCCTCGGATTCCTTTCTGCGGTTGCTTTTGCAACGATTCTCGCAGTTGTTTCGGGTCTGACACTCGCCGGCGCATCGGCGTTTTCACACGACCTCTTCGTAGGCGTTATCAGAAGGGGACAGGCCTCCGAGAAAGACGAGGTCAAAGTCGCAAAGATCGCGACAGTAGGACTCGGGATTACCGCAATACTGCTTGGGATTTTGTTTAAAGGACAGAATGTCGCCTTTCTTGTTGGCCTGACGTTTGCTATTGCTGCGAGCGCCAACTTCCCTGCTCTTTTGATGTCAATAATGTGGAGGAAATTTACTACAGCCGGCGCGGTATCGAGCATATACACAGGACTTGCTGTTGCAACGGTTCTTCTGATACTCAGCCCGACAGTCTGGGTAGATATCGTGCACAAAGGTGAAAAGGCAGCCGTGGAGAAACAGGTAAAGGAACTCGGCGATGCGTCGAAGGCAAAGATTTCCGAATTCGAAAAGCAGAAAGTCCCCGGTCTTGCCGAAGCAAAGGCTGCGGAGATAAATGCCTTGATAGACTCAGAAAGGAAGGCTGCGGAATCACAGATAAAAGAAGCAAAATCAAAAATGCCCCAGCCTGTATTCCCGCTAAAAAACCCCGGGATATTCTCTATGGCAGCGGCTTTTATTGTTGGAATATTCGTGTCCCTGGTTGCCCCTGATAAAGAAGCTGAGAAGAAATTCGAAGGTGAAAAGCTCAGGGAGTATATCGGCATAGGCGCGGAAGATTAATTAGTATATAATTAAAACTACA
>SCSY01000024.1 GCA_004298625.1 Nitrospirota bacterium
AGATACCCCCTGAAGTTCGGCAACCTTGTTAAGGTTAAAATCGTTTGTTATTACCTTCCCATCAAGCGCCCTTGCAAGGGCAACAAGCTTTGCGTCAACCTCTCTTATCTTGGGGAAATCCTCATCAACTATTCTTACAGTTACATTGGACATCTTCTGCAGCTTATGGAGAACGTCGAGCCCTCTCCTGCCCCTTCCCCTCTTAAGCGCATCCGGGGAATCAGCTATGTATTGCAGTTCCTGAAGAATAAACTGCGGAAGTATAAAGGTCCCTTCGATAAACCCTGCTTCGCACACATCGGCAATGCGGCCGTCTATTATAACGCTCGTATCCAGCAATTTTAGATTCTCCTCAAATCCCTGCCCTTTGAACAATCTAAGCATGCCTGATACTGTAAGTCCCTTGCCCCGCTTCAGCCCCACAAGCAGACCCGCATATCCTAATAATGCCTCCGTAACAAATGTTATTGTCATATAGTCCTGAGGTATAAGCGGCCTGAACGGAAATATTAAAAGCCTTGCAAACAAAAGACCGATCCCAAGACCCAACAGCCCGCCGATAAGCACTCCGATGGAAACCTTTTTAAATATTTCCTCTGCAAAAAGGGCAAGCGCTCCGATAAGCGCTCCGCTTGCAGAGCCTATGAGCTGCGCATCATATTTAACGCCAAGCAAATAGCCTGATAATAAAAAAATCGAAAATAGAGTTATTCTTAAAACAATAATCATTCCTCTCACCTCCCTTTATTATTTATTAATTAAGACGCCCTGATAACGGCATAAAACCTCTGACCGCCTCTGTTAATAAAAAGTAAAACTGTCCCCCCGGGTTTTATACCCGAGGCGATTTTATTGAAGTCATTGATGGTGTTTATTTTTTTATTATCTATCTCCTGAATAATATCTCCTTTTTTAAGCCTTGCCTCTTCGGCTGCGCTGCCCGGCTCAACTCTTATGATAACCACACCTTTTTCATCTCTGCTCAGTCCAAGCTGCTGTGCAATTTCTTTAGTAAGTTCTATTACCTCAAGACCGGCAAGCGCTTCTTTTTGTTTATCCTCATGTGATAATTCAGGCGATGTCTCGCCGATCTCTTTCGGATATTCAGCTATCATCGCATTTAAATTATACTCCTTCCCCCCCCTGAGCACCTTCACAGCCACCTGCGACCCTGCCTTGCTCTGTGCAACTGTATTTCTGAGGCTGTCGGCGTCTGTCACTTTCTTCCCGTTGTATTCGAGGATTATATCGCCCCGCATTATCCCTGCCTTTTCAGCAGGACTTCCTTTCACGATGTCTCCAACCAGGGCTCCGTTTGAATCTTTAAGTCCGAATTTTTGAGAAAGTTCAGGAGTGAGTCTCTGTATCGAAACTCCAAGCCATCCGCGCGTTACCTTGCCATGTTTTACAAGCTGGTCCATAACAGAGCGCGCAAGACTGCTCGGCACAGCAAAGCCTATGCCCTGATAACCGCCTGTTTTTGAAAATATTGCGGTATTTATCCCTATTACCTCCCCTTTAATGTTCACCAGGGGGCCGCCTGAATTGCCGGGATTTATTGCGGCATCAGTCTGTATAAAGTCCTCGTAGTCCGTAATCCCAACGCTCACCCTGCCGACTGCGCTTATTATACCCATTGTTACAGTATGGCTTAAACCAAAGGGATTGCCGATAGCAAGGACAAATTCTCCAACCTGCAAGTTATCGGAATCAGCCCACGGAGCCGTTGGAAGGTCTTTCGCATTTATCTTTACCACTGCAATATCCGTCTTGGAATCAGCGCCCACCACCTTTCCCTTAAAACTCCTGTTGTCATAAAGGATAACCTTTATCTCTTCCGACTGTTCCACTACATGATTATTGGTGATTATATAGCCGTCGCCGGATACGATTACCCCTGAGCCGAGGCTCTGCTCCTTCCATTTTTTAGGAGTTCCGAATTCATGAAAAGGGTCAAAAAAATTAAAGAAGGGGTCTTCAAAAAAAGAAGGGACATCCCGTTTTACAACCTTTGTCGTCGAGATATTCACAACCGCAGGAGATATGGCATTGGCTATCTCGGAAAATGCCTTTGATGTCTCTAATATCTGGCTCGGCACTTTTGGCGAGACCGACAGCGCCGGTCGTGAAGGACCGGAAATCCTGCCGAGGATGTAAAATGAAATTCCTCCGAGCAGAAATCCCAACAATAATATGATAATTCCAATGGATATTTTCTTTTTCATCGCTATTTTTAATTATAATCCTCATAACGATGTATTGTCTACCCTAGTTGCTCTTTAGGCAGGCCGGCATGTTAAAATGCAGCAGATGTCAACAAGAAATAATATAGACTGCGGGCTTTTTATGATTCCTGTTTTTTTAGTTTTAGTCTTCGTGTCGGGAATATCCGCTGAAGAGGAAAAGCCAGCCGGCCCTCATAACGCAACGAGCCACTGGGGTGTCTTGGGAGGATATGGCGTTACACATAAGGGATTTAAGAATACCCGCACCAAGGTTGAAACAGTTGACTTTGTGGTAAGGCGGGGATATTTTTTTACTGAGGAAATAGGAAGGTCATGGTATAAAGGCCGGCACGAATGGATTTTTGAAATCCCTGTCCACTATGTCACAAATCCGGAAACAGCCATAATGACCGGCATTAACCTTCTTGGATGCTGGAATCTTACCTCCTCAAAAAAAGTAGTTCCGTATTTATTTGCAGGAGGCGGGCTTCTGTATACCAACCTTAATGTGCCTGAGCTTGGAGCAGAGTTTAACGGCAACTACCAGGCAGGAGCGGGCATCCATTATTTTATAACCGGAAACACCAGCATCGAGTTCAACTACCGCTATCATCATATCTCAAATGCAGGCACTGCAAAACCGAACGACCCGCTAAATTCAAGCAAGGTTATGGTCGGAATATCATTCTTTCGGTAGGCGGGTTTTTGTCTCAAAATCTTTTCTGATTTTAAGGAATGTGGAGAGATTTCTTATCATCCTGTAAGCGCTGTGCGGAGATTTAAACATAAGAGGGCCGAATTTCCTGACCCAGTTTTTTCCGGTGTAAAATCTCTTAATGAATTGGCTATAAAGTTCCTCCAGCCTTTCTTTTGATTTTATGCCCTTGGGCACAAATACAAAATTCAGGCAATTCATCAATTCCCATTTTTCATTAAATGCGCCCTCCTCATGGATTGTCTTATATATTGGAGATCCCGGGAAGGGGGTGAACTTGGTAATGTTCATGTCGTCGAGTTGTAAATCCGAGATAAAATCAGACGTCATCTTGATTGTTTCCTCCGTCTCTCCCGGCAGGCCCATCATGAAAAGCCCTTTTGCCCTGAGGCCGTTTTTTTGTATCTGCCTCACGGCTATTTTCATATCATTGAAATTTACTTTTGATTTATGCCTGGCAAGTATTTCAGGAGAGCCCGATTCTATCCCCAGGCTTACCATCCAGCATCCGGCGGACCTGAGCATTTTTAAAAGGTCGTCATCAATATGGCCGACCCTTACTGCGCAATTGAATGTCATGCGCAAGGGTTTTTCCCTCAATAAATTACAGAACTTCTCGATGCGCTCGCGGTGGAATGTGAAAAGGTCATCATAGAAAAAAACATGCCGCACATTAAATTCTTTTTTTAAAAAAACCATATGCTCGTAGAGATATTCCGCTGAGTTGAATCTGAAACTCCTGCGGAAGACAGAACGGTCGCAATATGAACACTGGTAAGGACAGCCCCGGCTGGATATTATGGTCGCGCTCGGGGAGCGCGGGTAGTTAAACAACGGCGCTTCAAAGGATTTTGGAAAACCTTCCAATTTATGATAGGCGGGGAAAGGCAGTTCATCCAATTCGCATAAATCAGTCCTGATGCCGTTTGATTTTATCTCTGAGCCGTCGCGGAAAATTAATCCCTCTATGCCATTTAAATTTCTTCCACAGGCAAGTTCTTCCAGTGCCTTTTCCCCTTCGCCGGTTATCACAAAATCTATGAAGGGAAATAGTTCAAGTATCTTTTCTCTCAGGGCGGAGACATGAACGCCTCCGAAAACTATTTTTACATCAGGGATGTTTTTTTTAATTTCTTCTGCGTGGCGGCAGGCGTCAATAAAACCTGATGTTGTTGCCGTAAAACCGACTATATCGGGCTTAAATGAAAAGACACGGCTCATAACATCTGCGGTTCCGGCATATTCAACCGGCGACTTGCAATTGTGGATGCCTGCATCAATCCCCTTTTTAATCAGATATGCTGCAATGGAAAGTATCCCCGTAGGCGCCATGTGAACGGCTGCCATGGTCTTATCCTTCTTGCCCTCCATCCAGTTTGAACCAAAGGGGTTAACGAGCAAAATTTTCATCTTCTTATCTTTCCGCTTGCGGTTCTGGGGATTGCTTCGACGAATTCGAAATCCTTCGGCACCTTGTATCTCGCCATGCGCTGATAGCAGAACCGCCGCAAAGCGATCCCGTCCAAAACGCCAGCTCCCTTTAAAACGACCCTGGCCATAGGCAGCTCCCCATACTCTGAATGAGCAACGCCGTATACATGGGATTCTTTTACCTGAGGGTGCTGGTCGAGCACGGCCTCGACTTCCTGAGCAAATACCTTCATGCCCACGAAATTAATAACATCCTTTTCCCTTCCTGCGATGAAGAGAAAACCATCGTTGTCTATCTTCCCCAGGTCTCCTGTCTTAAACCACCCGTCAGTCAGAATGTTCTTTCTGCCCCTCCAGGGAGAATAATAGGCATCAAGCATACCTTTGCCTTTTATTCGGATCTCGCCGATCCCATCGGCGCCTTTATTATCAAGTGCGATTACGAAGTCAGGCAAAGGTTTCCCGACAGAGCCTCTCTTTTTTCTTCCCCCTGTGAGTCGAATAAACGGCAGGCCGACCTCGATGACCCCATAGGCCTCGGTCAGCTCAAAACCGAATTTCACAAGGAACTCTTCGGCCACCTGTTCAGGAAGTTTCATGGCTGTCGAGACAGCCAGACGGATATGCCTCAGGGCGTTGCCGGAGATACTTTCAGTGCGGGATACGAGACTGTAATGAAAAGGCGAGGCATAGATAAAGGTTCCTTTATATTTGGTTATCCCTTCTATCAGGGATTTAGGAAAGAAATTATTGCAGAGGATAATGGTTGCGCCCTTTCTCAGAAAAAGAAGGATAGTAACGACAAAGTGGAAGCTCATGGAAAGGACCCACAGGATGTTGTCCCCGGATGTTATTTTAAGGCCCTTATTTGCTGCATCAGTCCTTTCGATAATCGCTTCATGCGAAAGGACGACTCCTTTGCTCTTACCTGTGG
The DNA here is from genome assembly GCA_004298625.1 of Nitrospirota bacterium. GTDB lineage: Bacteria > Nitrospirota > Thermodesulfovibrionia > Thermodesulfovibrionales > UBA1546 > SCSY01. Next base: position 5,306 of record SCSY01000024.1, read on the forward strand.
TGCCTGAACTGAACCTGATAAATGCAGGGTTGATTTTGTAGTATTCTTCGCAGGGTTCATCCTTAACTTCTCTCTTTGTGATAAAGAATTCTTTTTGGAAAAAGCCTTTTGATTGAAGGGCGCGAGAGCCCTTATCTTTATATGCCCCTTTTTCAAAGACCAGAAAATTTACCGCCATCCTCTCAAGAATGCCTGTGATCTCAGAACCGGTCTGTTCCGGAGATATGGGAACGACCACTGCCGATAAAGATAAAACAGCAAGGCTTGCGGCAATGTAGTCTATGCTGTCGTTACATAGAAGTCCTACGCGGTGAAACGGCATCACGCCTTTTTCTTTCAGCGCAGAGCTAATCTCCTCGGCGGAAGAGATCAGTTTGCCGTAAGAAATTTTAGAGCTGCCTTCGATTACCGCTGTTTTTGCGCTGAATTTTTTTGTTTCCTGTTTTATTGTCTGAAATATATTCACTCTAAATTCCCCGGCAGATAATCCTTATAAATATTCCGCATGGCAAAAATATACCGGGTGCCGAGGTAAATAATCTTTACCATTTCCCTGAATGGCACCTTGACCTTGTTCACCCGCAGCGGGTTTGCCTGCAGCGCAACTCTCGACAGCTTTGCGAAATGAGCATAGAAGAGGTTCATGTCGAGCTTCGTCGGCAGAATGGTGTGCATGCAGTCGTAATAGAGGTAAGGATCAACTATATAATCGTCTTTATGCTGTTTCCAGAGTTCGGTCCCCGGCGACGGCGAGAACACGGTGAAGGTCACTTCCGCCGGGCAGACCCTTATTATCTCCTTTTCGAGGTTCTTGAAATCCTGGACCGAGAAGTCGGGGTCCACCATGAAACTTGCGTGAAGAGTGATGCCGATCTCTTTCAGCAGTTCGACGGCCTTGCGGTTGGTGTCCACATTTGTGCGTTTTTTATATTTGTCAAGACGAGACCCGACCATGGCCTCCAGACCAACGTATACCACGCTCAGCCCTGCCTGCTTCCACAACCTGAAGAGGTCCGGATATTTGACGATCGTATCGGCTCGCGCCCAGCTGATATATTTTTTCCTGATGCCCTTCTCAAGCAGCAGGTTCGCGATCTTTGTCAGTCGGTCCTTATTCAGAAATGTTTCGTCGTCAACAAAATATATATGGTCCTCGGGGATTTGTGCGATCTCGTCCACCACATCTTCGGGCTGACGCTGAAGATATTTGCCGCGCATCAGGTGGTGCACTACGCAGAACGAGCACGAATAGGCGCAGCCCGTCGAGGTGCGCATGCTCGCAGTACGCGGAAAGATCGTGTCGAGTTTCTTCTCTGTGCTTGAGGTCCAGACGCAGAAGTAACGGGAACGGTCCACGAGATCACGACGCGCTCGTGGTATCCGGTCAACAGGCGGAAATTCCGGAGGCGGGCCTGCCGCCTTTTCAGCAAAATCTGCGGACTTGGGTGAAAGGATGTTATCGCCGGATGAAAGCGGCTTATTGTCCTTATAGCGCCTAACGATCTCAGCAAAAGCCGTGCCTCCTTCTCCGCGCACGATGATATCAATGCCTTCGCCATTCAGGGCATAATCTGCCGGTGTAATCGTAGCGTGCGTGCCGCCTACCACAGTAACAATATCCGGGTTGATCTTCTTCGTGAGCGAAGCAAGTCTCTTAACCAGGCCGGACTGGCTGCTATAGCCGGTAAACCCGACGATTTGCGGGCCGAATTGCCGTAATTTATTTTCGAAGCCGAGCACCGGGTCTTTCTCGAAGCTCAAGTCCTGGATGATGACCTCGTCTTCAGGCGGGACGCCCGCAGCGACCATTTCGAGTTCCAATGGTTCCAGGTGCAGAAAACCTTCCTGCAGGCGCTTAGCCACAAGAAGCTGCGGAGATGGTTTAACAAGCAGAATTTTCAAGTAAGCCTCCTTAGACTATTTCTTTGCCGAATGCAAAATCTCTTTTATATTATCCGGATAACTATTGTTTTTGCTATGGTATGCCGCTGCCTTGCCTGCCTGCTCTCCCAAGGCCATGCAGGTCCCCATCACTCGCGTGGAGCCAAGCGCTTCGTGCGTAACCGATATACAACGTCCCGCAGTGAGCAGGTTTCTAATACCCTTGACCATGAGACACCGGAATGGTATCTCGTAGTAATCTCCGCGAGGGACGTATTTATAGACTGTCCCTCTGGATCTGTCCCAAAGCTCTATAGGCCAGGAGTTCTTCACTACGCCGTCTGAAAACTTCCGCGCAGAGAGCACGTCCTTTTCTGTGAGCGTGTACTCGCCGCAGACCCGTCTGCCCTC
>SCSY01000025.1 GCA_004298625.1 Nitrospirota bacterium
CTTTGATAGAAGAAAGATACTTTTTATACGTTTCAACGTCTTGTGTCGTCCCGGAAAGCGTTCCGTTAATCCCTTCAGCGGCAACGAAGACCCGTCCGAAGAGTTTTAACTCTTTGCATTTGTTGCGATGCAACCGGCAGAAGATCTCAAGCCTGTTGGGATCCAACGGTGTGAAATGATAATAAAGGATGATCTGATACATAGCACGGATAAAAAGACCGAGACGCCCTTATTGACCTTTCCTTTTCCAAAGACAAATCTCCGAAGGAAATTTGTCTTTTTGATTGGTTAGAAGAAGGTCAATAAAATAGACGTCTCGAAGGATTCATCACAAAAATTTACTTTTTGTTTGTCGTCGACAAAGGCTGTTCATATTCCTTACGGCTGACAAGATTACCGTCTTTATATTCTTCCTGGGCTGTCAATTGGCCTTCTTCGCTAAATTCGCTGGCGCCGCCACTGATCACCCCGTTAGCATAATTCATCTCTTTTTTAACAATCCCGCTTTTATAATAAAGCTTCGTCGGCCCTTCCAAGCGTCCGGCCTTGAAATTGGATTCTCTCTCCAATTCGCCGGTATCATAATATTTTGAAAAAGCGCCGTTGAGCTCATTGTCAGTAAAGTTTACATCGGTCTCTACTTTTCCATTCTCATAAAAAGTTTTACCGGGCCCCTGGCGCTTGCCGTCGATATAAGTGGCCGTGGATGCAAGGCCGCCGTCCTCGAAAAATGTCTTGGCTGTTCCGTCAAGGACGTAATTCTTATAATTTTCTTCACGAGAGACGACTCCGGTGTCGTAATATTCGCGATAAAGCCCGTCGGCGGTCTTTTTATTGCTGGAGGCAAAGCCTGGGATTGAAAAAGAGAGAATGAAAACAGCGATCAATAAAAAGCGAACCATGGATCCTCCTAAAGGATATGATTAATGTTGCGCCGTCTCAAGAGGCAGTTCTTGAGGAACACACGCAATGGCCTCATCAATGATGGCCCCGCCCAGAACCACTTCCCCGTCGTAGAAAACAACCGACTGTCCGGGCGTCACAGACTTTTGAGGCGTCTCAAATATCACCTTGACCTGCCCTTCGTTCACGCAGGTCAGATATGCCTTCACTTCGGGCTGATTATAACGTATTCTCACCTTCACCTCTAGCGTTTCTTGAGTAAAATTCATGCTCACAAGATTCAGCTGTCCGGCGATCAGGCCTTTGGCGTAAAGGTGGGTAAGATTCCCGACATAGACGGTGTTGGTAGATTTCTCGATTTTATAGACGTAAACCGGATAACCGAGCGCGATCCCGAGTTTATCTCGCTGGCCGATGGTGTAATAGGCAATCCCTTTGTGCTGACCGACCGTGTTGCCTTCTTCATCTTTAAAGTCCCCGGGGATCATGACTTCTTTTCCGACACGGTCCTCCAAAAATTTCTTATAACCGGCATCAGGGACAAAACAAATATCCTGGCTCTCCGGTTTGTCGGCGGTATTCAGGTTATATTTCCTGGCAAGATCACGCACCTCTTGCTTGGTCAATCCTCCCAGCGGAAACAAGACCGACGACAGCGTCTCTTTCTTCATGCTGTATAAAAAGTAAGATTGATCCTTGCGCGGATCAACACCCTTTTTCAACTGAAATAACTGGCGCTCATTGTTGTAATCGATGATGCCGTAATGGCCGGTGGCGATATAATCGCCGCCTAAGGATTTGACTTTATCGTAGAGAGAACCGAACTTCAAATGCTGGTTGCAACGGACACACGGGTTGGGCGTGCGTCCGTTAAGATACTCGTTGGTGAAATCATCAATGATAAAATCGTTGATGTCCTTGGCAAAGTTAAAGACATAATGC
>SCSY01000266.1 GCA_004298625.1 Nitrospirota bacterium
GCTATTGATCTTGGGACACCTCGGATAGATAAACATATGGGGGATATCAGCTTCTTGCAGTGTCTTATCAAATTCTCCAAGGTTTTCTGAGCCATTGTCAGTTTGCCAGTCTTTGATCTGAGAGGTGGACCCCGAAATTCGGACAGTCGTATAAGGTGTAAAATATACGATTAACGAAGGAGGACACCGGAGGATGAGCAAGACAAAGAGGACAAGGTATGCGGCGGAGTTCAAGGCTAAGGTAGCCCTTGAGGCGATCAAAGGGGAGAAGACCATAGTAGAGGTAGCCACGAGATTCGGAATCCATCCGAACCAGGTTGGAGAATGGAAGCGCCATGCAGTTGAGGGATTGGCCGACGTTTTTTCAGGCAAGATAGGACAGAAGGACATCGACCATGAGGCACAGGTTAAGGATCTCCACGCAAAGATCGGGCAGCTAACAGTGGAACGGGATTTTTTGGCAAAAGCCTTCGGTCGATGAGCCATGTCCGGAGGAAAGAGATGGTAGAACCAGACCATCCCCGGCTCAGTGTAGTAAAGCAATGCAATCTGCTCAGTATCAGCCGCTCATCATTGTATTACGAAGCAATGGGTGAGACGCCTCTTAATCTGAAACTGATGAGGCTGATAGATGAGCAGTTTCTTGAGACCCCCTACTACGGAGCCCGGCAGATGGCGCGGCATCTCCGGAGGCAGGGATACTGGATAAACAGGAAGCGTGTACGCAGGCTGATGCTTAAGATGGGGCTAAGGGCTATATACCAGAAGCCCAATACGAGCAACCCTCATACTGAGCATAAGACATATCCTTATTTACTGAGAGGATTAGATATACAGGAACCAAACCATGTGTGGTGCGCTGATGTAAGCTACATCCCGATGCGAAGGGGATTCCTATACCTGGTTGCGATTATGGACTGGGCGAGCAGGAAGGTCTTAAGCTGGAGACTAAGCAATACACTTGACGCCGATTTCTGCGTAGCAGCGTTAGAGGAAGCAATGGCCAAATACGGCAAGCCTGCGATCTTTAATACGGATCAGGGAAGCCAGTTTACCAGTCTTGATTTCACACAAGTGCTCAAAGATGCCGGAGTCAAGATATCGATGGACGGTAAGGGACGGTGGATGGATAATGTCATGATAGAGAGACTTTGGCGGTCATTGAAATACGAGTGTGTTTATCTTAATGCATTTGAAACAGGAAGCGAAGCTAAAAACGGCATTGGCAAATGGTTCGACAGATACAACAAGAAGCGGCCTCATTCTTCGCTGGACGACAAGACCCCTTATGAGGCATACTGGAAACTGCCTATTGGCGGCGATGGGAAGTCAGAAAACTTATTGGAGGCGGCATGATGGATGGTGGTTTCCACCTTAAATCAGCCCCAAATCTGTCCAAACGATGGGGTCCACCTCTGGAGGTCGATTATGAAACAAGCAATCCTTGCTGGAGGAGCGGTACGAGGCTCTCTGACCTGTATCGAGGAAACACCTCTGTTCCGGGTTAGAGCCGCCAGTAGCCTATCCCCGCAGACAATGCCGCCTCTTTTTTGTACAGTCCCTTGACGTCTATGAGCAAAGGATTGTTGTTACAGAGCCCCCGGAGTTTCTTTAGAGAGTAGCCGGCAAAAGCCTTATGCCTTACAGCAACAACCACTCCGTCATAAGGCCTTTCGGCTTCCGGTTTTTTGATAAGCTTAATGCCATATTCTTTTAATACATCAGCAGGTCCGGCATGTGGGTCGTGGACATAAGGGGAAACACCGTACTCTTTCAGCTCATTATAGATATCTATCACTCTTGTATTCCTTATATCTTTTATATCGTCCTTGAATGTGAACCCGAGTATGAGGATCTTACTGCCTTTCACTGCCCTGCCTGATTTTATCAGATGTTTTATGGTCTGCTCGGCGATATATTTGCCCATGTTGTCGTTAATGCGCCTGCCGGCGAGGATCACCTCAGGATGATAGCCGATGGATTGCGCCTTAAAGGTCAGATAATACGGATCAACACCTATGCAATGGCCGCCTACAAGGCCGGGCTCGAACCTGAGAAAGTTCCATTTTGTTGACGCGGCATCCAGTACGTCCCTTGTATCAAGTCCGAGTTTATGGAATATGATGGCAAGTTCATTGATGAGGGCTATGTTGAGGTCTCTCTGTATATTTTCTATGACCTTTGCAGCCTCGGCAGTCCTGATATCAGGGGCCTTATGGATCCCTGCCTTTACAACAAGGCCGTATACCTGCGCAAGTAATTCCACGGTCTTTCTGTCTCCCCCTGCCACTACCTTTATGATGTTTGGAAGGTTATGGACTTTATCTCCCGGGTTTATCCTCTCAGGCGAATAGCCGACACTGAAGTCCTTTCCGCATTTCAATCCTGAATATTGCTCGATGATAGGCACGCAGAATTCTTCTGTCACTCCCGGATATACCGTGGATTCAAACACAACCGTGGAGCCTTTCTTAAGATTCTCTCCAATAAGCCTTGATGCCGACTCAAGAGGTTTCAGGTCGGGTATCTTGTGATCGTCTATCGGCGTCGGTACTGCAACTATTAGTATAGAGGCATCTTTAAGCCTCTTGGGGTCTGCTGTAAAATCTATACGCGCCTTTTTTAAATCTTTGCCGGAAGTCTCGCCTGTAACATCTATGCCTTTTGAAAGTTCTTCTATCCGCTGTTTTTTGACGTCAAAACCTATAACCTTGCCTAAGGCCTTTAAGGCCTTTCCAAACTCAACTGCCAGAGGAAGGCCTACATATCCAAGGCCGACTACTGCAATCGCCTTTTTACCTCTTTTAAGATTATCTATCATCTTTCACTTTCTCCCATAAAAATATTCACAATATCCTTTTTAGAAATAAGGCAGGCTCCTATCATAAAGTCCCAAGCATCAAACTTGAGCATTGAGAATTTTAATATATAGCTGAAGAGAAATCAAGGAAACTTAACCGAGCATCGCGTTTATGGCGGCAAATACATCATTGACAGACACATTAGAAGCGTCTTTTCCATCTGTCAGGATTACATGCCTCGTGCCCCATGGCGCCCAGCTTTTTGGATTGGTTGAACCCCATATTGTGACAATGGGTTTTTGCAGCGCTGCTGCTATGTGCATCGCCCCACCGTCACAACAGACAACAATACTGCTCAGGCTCAGGGCTGAGATAAGCTCTCCGAGTTTTGTTGTTTTATAGGCAAGCGGTTCCGGGCTCAGGGAATTTTTGATGAACTCCGCTTTTTCATCGTCTCCGGGATGATATATATTTTTTTCGCTTCCCGGCGACCATAAAAGCAATACACCGGCATTATGCCTGTTGAGTACAAGTTTCCCAAGCTCGATGAATTTTTCTACAGGCCATCTGTTTTCCGGGCGCCTGCTGCTTATATGAAAGGCTATGAGAGTTTTCCCTTTGCTATGACCTGATGCATTTAAAAAATCCCGAACCTTCTTCACCTCATCTTCCGAGGGGAAAATCCTTAACTGCTGCGGGGCGCCGTTTATGCCAAGACAGGATAATAAATTAAAAGTTTTTTCTGCTTCATGTAGTATTTCTTCAGGCTCGTACAAAGGCATATTATAGAACTTTGATTTCATCCCTTTTTTTAAATATCCAATCCTTTTTTTTGCGCCTGTAATAAATGTATATCTGGCAAGCCTCGGAGAGTATGAACCGCATCCTATTGCGGCATCATATTTTTCTTTCCGTATTTTGTGTAAGACCTTTAAATTATTTAACCATACAGAAATCTTATTTTTTTCAGGGGCATGTTTTGCTTTTTCATAGGTGTAAATTTCGTTTATATCCGGATTGTTTCTTATGGCGTCAACATTGTATGTGTTTACCAGTATCCCGATTTTTGCATCAGGGTAATGATTCCTTACTGCATGGATTGCGGGCGTGGTGCAGACGAGGTCGCCTATGTTGTCACGCCGGATAAAGAGGATTTTTTTTGACATGCTATTTAACCATTTTTTCCTTCGGAAGCTTATTCATGACAGCCATTCCCATAGCAAGGAGCAGCATGAAAAGCAGTTTGCTGTCATCTCCGTCAAAACTTCCGAAGAAATTATTGACCCAGTATCCGCACATCATTGTAAGCAGCGCTGCCGACAGGTAGCGAGACAGGTTTTCTGAAGATTCCTTCCAATATTTCAGACACGCCCAAATAAAAGCGCCTATCATCCAGAGGAAGATTATCAGTCCCTGCACGCCAAGCTCAAAAGCCATGCCTATAAAGGTGTTATGCACCTGAGGGTAGATGAAATGTTCATTTTTTTCATTCCTGACAACCTTGGCAAAAAGAAAGCGGCCGTAACCATGCGCATGAAATGGGTTTTCAGATATCTTTTCAATTGCGGTCTTCCACATTGCAAGCCTTTTTTCCACAGCCTTGGCAGCGGGACCGGCTATTTGCTCCGGGGTCATCTTAAGATATTCACGGAACGAAGGTATCCTGTAGGCGTGATCCGACCGGAACATCTTCCTCTCCGCATATACAAGGGTTGCCGTGAGGATGAAGACGGCAATTAAAAAACCCCATATCCAACGTTTCTCAGACAGTAAAAGGGCGATTATCAGTACAGCCTGAACCCATAATGCAACTACAGCTGCGCGGGTGAAGGTTATGTGCAGGGCTGCCATATTGACTATGAGCAGGACCGAAATCCCGATTCGCTGCCGGAGCTTTTTGAAATAGAACAGTCCCCAGAAAAGAAACGGGATGACCATTATATGATATAAACCTGCGACCTCTCCGCCTCCCGGATCCCTTAACCCTCCGGCACGATAGTCATCGCCTGTCCATGAGCCGCCATGTTTTTGGAAATCATAGAACGAATAAACGCTGAAGACAAGGCTTCCTAAAAAAAGGATTTTCAGCAGTAAGACCGCACTACTTTCTTTTTTTATCGAAAGATATACCATATAAAAAAGGATTATCGGCGTAATTAATTCTCCCCATATTTCTTTCAGGCTCAGGCGGGGGTCAACCGAGGTAATTAAGGAGGCAACTGCGATTGTAAAAAAAGCCAGGAATTGCCATTCAAATGACGTCCTGACCCAGGCTAAGTTCTTTGTAAGAAAATACCTCAGGATCAATAAGATTATCGGCATAAACAGGGCCAGAGAGCGGATAGTTGCTGTATGGGCAACCGGCAGTATAAAGATCAGAATGCCCAGACAGAACATAATGGCATTGTCAATCCATAGGATTCTCCTGTCACCTTCCATTGTTGCAAAAGATTTTTCAGTCACCTGTGCCCCTGTCAAACGCATTTTTTGGGTTGAACCAGATTTTATCCAGTAAATTCCCCATTTTGTTCTTATATGTTTCCAGGCTTAAAGTCCTCTTATATCCATTCAATGCAATACGCTCTCTTTCAGCATCATTTTTCAGATAATATGACAGTTTATCCTTTAATTCGGCAATATCCTTAAAGGTCTCGATCTCTTCGCCGGGTTTAAAATACTCTGCAAGGGCGTCTGAATAATCAGTAAGCAGGAATGTACTACATGCCGGAATATCAAAGATCCTCAGATTAAGGCCGGAGAGACTGGCAGTATCCCACTGAGAGATATTTAATGCAATTTTTGTTTTATTATATAACCCGACAAGTTCCTCTCCCCAAATACCTTTCTCTTTAATCATCGCCCTCATGTCCGAATTAAAGATATTCTTTTTCATCCACTTTGGACCGTATATTGCAACAGGATAACCCTTTAATGCATTAATAATTTCCTGTCGTTTCTTTGTCCAGCCCCCAACGAAGACAATGTCGTGGTTAAAGTGTTTTTGGCCCTTATCAGGGAGCCGCCTGTAAAGGATATCGTCTACTGCCAGCGCCGGC
>SCSY01000267.1 GCA_004298625.1 Nitrospirota bacterium
GGTTCGTCAAAACGGAGCAATAAACGATAATGAGACCAAGAAAGTGCAAATCTTTCAGGGTAGCAGCGTATTGCTAAAGCAGTTTTAGAATTCCGAGACATCGTTTCGGAATTCTCTTTATCTAATTTCCCAGACACTGTCTGGGAAATTTTAGGGCTTTGGTAGGTAAGATAGAATTGACGCATTAAACGAAGATTTTCTCGTCCAAATCCTTTTCTAAATTTTTTGCTGAGGTCTTTAGCTAAACGTTCAAGCAGCACATCTCCATACTCTGCTCTCTCTTTACCCCCCTGCTCATATTCCACAATTCTCCTGCCTATAAACCAATATGTCGTCACCAACGCGGTATTCACATACCGCACCACTGTCTTGCGTCCCTGCTCAATTAGTGAGGCAAGATCGGTGATGAGGGAGGAGTAAGAACGTTTTTTAATGGTAGTTTTACCCATTTACTAATAAGGAAAGGAATTTTTTAACCTTTTCACACTATTCCTTCCCTCAATATATCATGAAGATGGATTATGCCTTTTGCCTTTCCGGCTTCATCGGGCACTGCAAGAGAAGTTATCGCCTTGCTTTCCATAATCGCTAACGCCTTTGCCGCAAGCTCGTCTTCTGAGATTGTCTTTGGATTTTTCGTCATTACCTCTCCGGCCTTCATATCAAACACTGCCTTCCCCCATTTTTCGATTCCCCGCCTGAGGTCGCCGTCCGTGATTACTCCAAGAATCTTTTTATCAGGATCCGCAACAATTGCAACCCCGAGTCTTTTGGATGATATTTCCATAACAGCCTTAGTCATGGATGTGTCGGGTGACACCACTGGAAGCGCATCGCCGGTGTGCATCAAATCTTTAACCTTTATAAATAGTTTTTTTCCGAGGCTGCCGCCGGGGTGGAAAAAGGCAAAGTCCTCTTCGTTATACCCTCTCTTTATCAGTAAGGCGACTGCAAGCGCATCGCCCATTGCAAGCGTTGCTGTTGTTGATGCCGTAGGAACGACCCCGAGGGGGCAAGCCTCTTCCCTAACAGATACATCGAGTTTTACATCAGCGGCCTTTGATAATGTTGAATTGGGATTGCCTGTCATGGAAATCAGGCCTACATTAAACCTTTTTAAAAATGGGATTATTCCGACCAGCTCTTCTGTCTCGCCGCTGTTTGAAATGGCGATTATCACATCATCTGCCGTTACCATGCCGAGGTCCCCGTGAATTGCCTCGGCAGGATGCAAAAAGAATGCAGGCGTGCCGGTGGAAGCTAATGTAGCTGCAATCTTTTTGCCGACAAGACCCGATTTGCCCATGCCGGTGACAACAACTCTGCCTTTGCTCCCATAGACAATCTCAACTGCTTTTTCAAAATTGCTGTCAAGTTTTTCTATTAAACCAAAAACAGCGTCGGCCTCTGTCTTCAAAACCTTTTTTGCTATGTCAAGAATGTTATCCATATATCTCCCCGTTACTCAAACTGGCACCTCAGCCATCCGGGAGGAATACTTTTCCTGTGGGCTTCAGCTTCAAGTCCGTTCAGGTCTTTTTCAGCGTATTTCAGATTTTTATTTAAAGCGTTAAGTCTCTTTTGAACTGCCTTTTTATTTTTAGAGGATAAAGGCCGCTCATTTTCTACAGGGATTTCTTTTTCAGTCTCTGCAATGTCATCCTTTATCTTTTCTATTTTCCTTTTATGGTACGTTGCGCTTTTACACCAATATTCTTTCTCGCGTTCTTCTACTATTTTCTGCGCCTTTTCTTTTTTGTCTGTTGTCCTGTCCGCCTTTGCTATCGGAGTGTTAGCGTCGGAAGTTTTCTTATATTTTTCAATATCCTGATTTGTATAAATAGGCGCTCCTTTTTTATCCTCTCCGGAGGCAAAGCCGGAAAACAATCCAACAAAAAAGACCAGCAATAAAACAAAAACCGACGCCGCTGATATTTTCAATTATTCCCTCCTTTTTCCCCTGAGATTAGGCTGTGAATCCTTTTTATCATTTTCAGCATCTTCTCCACCTCATCCAGCCTTATCATATTCGGCCCGTCGCATAATGCCTTCTCAGGCTCGGGGTGAACCTCCATGAAAAGGCCGTCAACATCCACGGCAACTGCAGCCCTTGCCAGAGGCTCTGCGAATTCCCTCTGCCCGCCGGAAGAAGTCCCCTGCCCGCCGGGAAGCTGGAGGCTGTGGGTTACATCAAAAATAACAGGATAACCAAATGAACGCATAATAGGGAATGCCCTGAAATCTACAACAAGGTTGTTATATCCGAATGATGCG
>SCSY01000026.1 GCA_004298625.1 Nitrospirota bacterium
ACGGAAATAAGCAGGCGTTCTGATGAGCTTTCGGCAGAAGGGCCGTATTTTATTTTTTCCGACAGATACCAGGTCTCGAGCGAACTTGCATTTTATGTGAAAGGCCGGCCCGTTACCTACTGCGCAAATATGGGGAGAAGGATGAACCAGTATGATCTGTGGCCCGGGTTTAACGACCTTATTCATTTTAATGCAATTTTTGTTACAATAGACGATGTGCAAACTCCAGGGGAATTTGCAGCGGCATTCAGCATGTGTGATAAAGACAGGTTTGACGTCTCTATCGGCGGCAAAATGCTCAGGAGCTATTCAATATTTACATGCTATGATTTTAAAGGGATGAAACAGAAAGGAACAGAGAGTTATTGATGACAGTCTCTATTGTAGTGCCTTTATATAACGAAGATGAAAATGTAGATATCCTTCACGAGAAGCTGAGGCAAACTCTTGATCAAGCCGGGCTTGAGTATGAAATACTCTATGTTGATGATGGAAGCACCGATAAAACACTGTCAAAACTTGAGGAGATACAGGCAAAGGACAAAAAGGTTGTTGTGCTGAGCCTTAGAAGAAATTTCGGCCAGACTGCGGCCTTTGCGGCAGGCTTTGACTTTGCAAGAGGCGATGTAGTCGTAACAATGGATGGAGATCTCCAGAACGATCCTGGGGATATACCCAAAATGCTTGAGCTTATCAAAACCCATGATCTCGTGAGCGGATGGAGAAAGAAAAGGAAAGACCCATTTTTTACAAGAAGACTGCCGTCCATTCTTGCCAACTGGGTAATAAGCAAGGTAACCGGCGTTAAGCTCCACGACTATGGCTGCTCGCTAAAGGCATACAGGAGAGATGTAATCAAGAACCTTAAACTATACGGAGAGATGCACAGGTTCATCCCGGCTGTTGCAAGCTGGTACGGGGTCCGGGTGGCAGAGGTGGAGACGACTCATTATCCCAGGCTGAGAGGGAAGTCAAAATACGGATTATCACGGACGGTAAAAGTCATCCTTGACCTCATAACCGTGAAATTTTTACAGAGCTTTTCAACAAAGCCTTTGCAGTTTTTTGGGCCGATCGGCCTGTTAAGCGGCTTATTGGGGTTCCTTATCTCTCTTTATCTCAGCATTGAAAAGATATTTTTGGGAAAACCGCTGGGGGGCAGACCTTTGCTTCTTCTCGGTGTTTTATTAATAATCGTCGGAATTCAACTCATCGGCATGGGGCTTCTCGGTGAAATGCTTGTAAGGGTGTATCACGAAAGCCAGAGAAAACCGATTTACGTGATCAAAAAAGTACTTGGCCCGGAAATTAAATAAAATAGTCTTGCTTATCCTGAAGCTGGCCGTAAGTTCCGGCCTTCTCTATCTTGTCCTTTCAAAGGCAGGAGCAGAGAAGGTTCTTGCTATAATAACGACCATCAATCCCGCTGCTTTTATTTTTTCAATCCTTCTTTATTTAGTCTCACTGTATGTATCAACTATGAGGTGGAGGCTCTTGCTGCCGGTTGAATTCAGGAAGAAAAAACTGCTTTCTTTTTATATGATAGGTTCTTTCTTCAGCACATTTCTTCCGGGTGTTATCGGCGGCGATGCCGTGAAGGGTTATTATCTCTATAAGGAAACAAACAATGGCAGCCTTAGCCTTGCATCTGTTTTTATGGACAGGTATATAGGCTTTGTTTCCCTTATGATAATGGGGCTGATTGCATACATAGCAGGGTTTAACTATCTTAAGGGGTCAATAATTGAATGGCTCCTGCCGGCCATAATACTGGCTTTTGTAATCGGAAATCTTGTAATTTTCGGACTTCGTTTCGGCAAGAGGATGAAAAGGCTGGCGGAGTTTTATGCATATTTCGATAAATACAGGAACCATAAAACAATGATTGCAAAGACGCTCTTTCTCTCGTTTATTGTCCAGATTATAAACATAATATCGATATATATAATTACACTGGGCCTTGGTCAGCACATATCACTCGTATACTTTTTTATCTTTTTCCCGATCATTACGACGATCTCGACCCTGCCGATTTCCATATCAGGCCTTGGCTTAAGAGAAAGCTCGTTTGTGCTTTTATTCGGGCTGCCGCAGATAGGCATAAAACCCGAAATGGCAACTGCAATGTCCTTTGCATGGTTCTTGTCTACTGCTTTCGGGGGGCTTTGCGGACTCTTCGAATACCTGAGATTGAAACGGTAGCATAAAAGAGGGCAAAAATGACAGGGAAGGTTGTTTCGGTCAATGTCAGTTCCCAAAAAGGTGTCCGTAAAAAACCACTTCCCGAGATATCTCTTAAAACAGGGTACGGAATTGAGGGCGATGCGCATGCCTCGTCCGAATGGCA
>SCSY01000268.1 GCA_004298625.1 Nitrospirota bacterium
TCATAGCATGGCTTTTTGTCGCTTCCCGTGCGAAGGCGGCGGAAGCCGTGAACAATGAACTCAGGCAGCAGATTATTCAGAAGGATACTGAATTATCTAAAATTAGAACAGACCTTACAGAAGAAAAACAGGCGCGGGCTTCGATGGATGCGAAATACGAGGAGGCGGAAAAAAACCTTCTGGGAATCGAGACCTGGATTACGGAGAAACTGGGATCCATCTCCCTTGACGCCCTCTCTAAAAATTCTGCGGAGTTCCTTAAACTTGCTGAAGAAAAACTGAAAACGCAGACTGTCGAGAGCAAAAAAGAACTCGAGGGCAAGAAAGACCTAATAGATAAAAGCGTGGAGACTATAGCAAAGACGCTCTCGGAGATGCAGCATAAACTTGTCGAAGTTGAAAAAGGAAGCGTTAAGATATCAACTCTGGTTGAACATCACGCAGACATAACATCAAAACTAAAAGATACAACCGAACATCTCAAGCACGCGCTTGCAAGCTCCAAAAAAAGAGGCGAATGGGGCGAGCGCATGGCAGAAGACATCTTGAGGCTCGTCGGGCTTGTTGAAGGCATAAATTACATAAAACAAAAAACACTTGAAGGCTCATCAGGCAGGCCTGATTACACGTTTTTTCTTCCAAACAGCATGAAGATAAATATGGATGTGAAGTTCCCGCTCGAAAACTACCAGAACTATCTGGATGCCCAGACAGAGCATGATAAAAAAAGATTTAAAGAAGAACTTCTCAGAAACACAAAGACAATGATAAAGCAGGTAACAAACCGCTCCTACATTGATACTGCCGATAATACGGTTGATTATGTTATTGTCTTTATTCCGAATGAACAGGTCTATAGCTTTATAAATGAGTCTGACCCGACAATAATGGACGAGGCGCTGAAGCAGAAAGTAATCTTGTGCTCTCCTTTTACGCTCTATGCCGTCCTTGCGGTAATAAGGCAGGCAGTTGCAAACTTCAACCTTGAGCGGACGGCATCCGAAATACTTAAATTGCTTGGAGAATTCTCAAAGAATTGGGGTTTATACAAGGAAAAGTTCGAGACGATGGGCAAAAGGCTCGATGATGCGAAAAAGGAATATGACACTCTCACTACTACAAGAAGCAACATGCTCGACAGGCCTTTAAAGAAAATTGAAGAGCTTAAGAAACAGAAATCCATCTCATTTGATGAAAACACGGAAGGCGATAAGCCTTCGCTTCTCTGACAATAAAAATTCCATTTTTTCAACCTGGAGGTATCCATGTCTTCACTCATGAATGAAGCAAAAGAGTTGATGAAGCTGTGGGGATGGTTCAGGCCGGCGCGGGTTCTTCTTACTGCAAATAATTACAGGATATTCGACCATCTTGAAAAACAGCTTTCGGCAAAGGACCTGTCGAAAAAACTGAAAACCGATTTAAGGGCAACCGAGATATTGCTCGACGCTCTTTCCGGCATGGGCGTTTTGAAAAAAAATAAGAATATCTATTCAAATGCACCGCTCGCATCCAAATTCCTCGTAAGCGGCAAACCTCATTATCAGGGAGATATCATCAGGCACGCCGATAACCTCTGGCAGAACTGGTCAGGGCTTGACGAGGTTATGAAGACCGGCAAGCCCTATCGCAAGGCGCATGATCATAAATCCTTTATCCTTGGAATGCATAACCTCGCATCGCTGAAGGCAAAGGATGTCATAAAGTCCGTCGGGATAAAAGGGGTGAAGACCGCATTGGACCTCGGCGGGGGGCCGGGCACATATTCGATCGAGATGGCAAGGCATGGAGTACATATAACCCTTTTCGACAGGCCCGAGACAGTGGATATTGCGATGGATGTTACAGGAAAGGCGGGGATGAAAAATATTGATTTCATGACAGGCGACTTCCTCTATGACGATATCGGGAAAGGCTATGACCTCATATTTGCAAGCCAGATACTCCACTCATGTTCGGAGAAAGAAAGCAAGAATCTGCTTAAAAAATGTCGGAAGGCGCTGAACAAAAACGGGAGGCTTGTCATTCAGGAATTCTATCTGGAAAAAGACAGGGCGCATCCCGTAAACAGCTCACTTTTTTCTGTGAACATGCTTGTCAATACCCCGGGGGGGAGGGGCTATTCATTGCATGAGATGAAAAAATGGCTTTTAAAAACAGGATTCAGGAAAATAAAAGAAAAACTTATGGGTGATACAGTGCTTATTCAGGCAGTCAAGCTATAATATTTTATTTGCAGAAATACAGCAGAGGACAACAGTCCTCTGCTGTACTCACGTAATCGCTAAATACTAATGCACCGGCCCAGAAGACAGGACCTTCTCAACCTCTTTTTTGATAACAGCGTAAGGGATGCCGCCATGAATCTTCGGCACTCCGTTTATGAGGATAACGGGCGTAT
>SCSY01000269.1 GCA_004298625.1 Nitrospirota bacterium
ATAACATCACCTGAGAACGGCTTCCCGTTGAATTGACAGAACTCTCCGCAAAGGTTGATAATTAAACATGAACCGCAGACACAATTCATTCGGCCATTACATGAAAAAAACGTTCGGCACAACCGTCTACAAGGTCAATGTTGATGCGGGTTTTACATGTCCGAACAGAGACGGAACTCTCGGCGTCACAGGCTGCATTTACTGCAACAACGACAGTTTCAGGCCGAGTTCGTGCAAACCTGCGCTTTCTGTGAGTGAGCAGATAAAAAATGGAATCGCCTATTTGAGCAAACGATATAGGGCAGAGAAGTTCCTTGCGTATTTCCAGCCCTTCTCGAACACCTATGCCCCTGCTGAAAAACTCGAAACTCTTTACAGGGAGGCGTTGGAGGAACCTGCGATTATCGGCCTTGCAATAGGCACAAGGCCGGATTGCATAGACAAGGAAAAACTTGCGCTCCTCGAGTCTCTAACAGAAAAGCATTTCATCCTTGTTGAATACGGCCTTCAGTCCATATATGAAAAAACTCTCAGGTTTATCGAGAGAGGCCATGATTATAAAACTTTCCTCGATGCGGTTTTGATGACCCGTGACAAAGGCATTTATACAGGAGCCCATCTCATAGCCGGATTTCCCACAGAGAC
This sequence comes from Nitrospirota bacterium, assembly GCA_004298625.1. GTDB lineage: Bacteria > Nitrospirota > Thermodesulfovibrionia > Thermodesulfovibrionales > UBA1546 > SCSY01. Next base: position 646 of record SCSY01000269.1, read on the forward strand.
AAGGGAAGAGATGCTTTCGATGGCGGACGAGATCTCATCGGTTCGTCCTGATTTTCTGAAGCTCCATCAGCTTCAGGTGATAAAGGACACTCCTTTAGCTGAGATATATAGGGAAAACCCGTTTCAGATCTTCGGGTATGATGAATATCTCGACTTTGCCGTTGATTTCATCGAGAGGCTTTCCCCTGACATTGTGCTTCAGAGGCTCTTCGCTACAGCGCCTGACGAGATACTGATCGCGCCAAGGTGGGATAAGAGCAGGCATGAGATAACAAGGGATATAGAAAAAAGGCTTGCGGAAAGAGATACATTTCAGGGAAAGAAATGCAGGGCATTGCATAACATAGGCAGGGTATAGTTTTCTCGTTCATCGTGCATCATGAATCATGCATCAGCTGGTTCACCCTTTCCCTCAATTCATCTGCAAAGAATTGATACTTGTCTGTCTTCTCCGGTTTTTTTGTCATGTCCGAATCCGAAGGATAAAATGGTTTTCCAAAAATAAGTTTTATCTTTTTCGGCTTTGGAAGGAATGCGCCTTTCGGCAATGCCTCAAAACTGCCTTTTATGGCAGCAGGGACAACAGGCACATTCATCTCCAGCGCAAGAATGCCTATGCCTTTTTTAAATTCCATCAGGTTCCCGTCATAAGACCTCCCTCCCTCAGGGAATATGCAGAGAGATTTTTTATTCCTTAGCACATATCCTGAAAGTTGAAGCGCCTTTTCCAGAAATGCATCCGGGTCAATGGGTATCACGTGTGCAAGCCTTGCAATAAATGCTGTCAGCCTGTTTGCAAAATATGTCTGAAACCCGTGGAAATAGAGATTTCTAAGCATCTTCAAAGGCAGCCCTGAGGCAATGACAAACACATCCAGATAACTGCAGTGATTGGGAGTGATTATAAACGGGCTGTCGGGAATATTTTCCTTTCCTTTAACATCGAGCCTGAAGAATATTTTTAAAAACAGTTTAATAGCCCCCATTAATGCTGAAACGACAAACCATTCAACTGCCCCCTGATTAAGGCCAACAGCTCTCTTTTCGTTTTCAGACGGCTCCTGTGAAAGGATAGAAGAGAAGCCTGTGCCCTTCTGTTGAGAGCTGAGAGCTGAGGGCTGAGAGCTGATACCAGCCTCCTTTATCTTCCCGACCAAATCGCCCACTGTCTGGATATCCGATGCAAATGTCTCTGGAAGTTTGATGGAGAATTTATTTTCAAGGCTCACAACAAGCTCTATCCTTTGCAGCGAATCAAGCCCCAGGTCGAGTTCGAGGTTGTCTGTTGGGAGGATTGGAAAATCAGCGGGCAGCGCGTAGCGTGTAGCATATATGCATTCAACTACCCTTCTGCCTATCTCATCAGACATGAGATTTTTATCTTCACTTTTAACTTTCAATTTTTCACTCTTAACTTTTATCAGGTCTTTGATCATGAACCTTCTCAATTTTCCTAAAGGCATCCTCGGCAGCGGCTCGGAAAAAAGATCAAATCCCTTGATCCTCGTATAGGGAGGAAGTTTGGCCGAGATACGGATTATCTCCCATCTCAATGCCTCCTGAATATTGGCAATCCTCTGCTTTTTTGCCTCCTCGATATCCGGGACAATAATTGCATGTAACGATTCCATCCCGCCTCTTTCTTCAAGCCCGAAGACGCATATCTCTTTTATCAACGGAATTTTCAAATATTCCTTTTCCAGTTCCTCAGGGTATATGTTCTTCCCTGAACCGAGGACAATAACCTCTTTTATCCGTCCCGTAATGAAAAGAAATCCATCGCCATCGAGGTATCCAAGGTCGCCGCTGAAAAACCATCCGCCTTTTATTGCCTGCGCCGTTGCCTCAGGGTTTTTATAATATCCCGTCATTACCATAGATCCTTTGATTGCAATCTCTCCTTCTTGCATAAAACCGGGTTCGCCTTCGGCAGAACCTGTAATTTTTATTTCTACGGACGGAAGGGGTTTGCCGACAGAGCCTGCCCTACGGGTTTTTATCGGATTAAATGTAACAACAGGAGATGTCTCTGTAAGGCCATATCCCTCAAGCACTGTGAATCCGATCGCTTCGAGGTCCCTCATTATCTCGGGTTCGAGCCTTGCGCCTCCGCTGGTAAAAAACCTGAACTGTTTGCCGAGCGCGTTATGAGCTGAGCGGAATATTATCTTCCCGATATTTATACCTGTGCTTCTCCGCAATCTGCCGCAGAGGGCTAAAATATTCTTAAGCGCCCATGATAACGGGAACGGAAGCTGTTTTACTTTGTTTATGATTCCGTTTCTAATCATTTCAAGAAGCTGGGGGACGCCGATAAGGATTGTTACGCCTTTGTCCTTTATCGAAGAAATGATATCAGACCCTTTAAGGCTTGGAGAATATGTAATCGCTGCTCCCAGAATTACAGGCACAAGAAATGTGCACATGAACGGATACGTGTGGTGCAGCGGGAGTATGGAAAGCAGCTATCGGATACCGAAATAACATCCGCCTTTATCACAGCCTCTGCATCAGATAGAAAATTTCTGTGAGTAAGCATCACACCTTTGGAAACGCCTGTTGTTCCGGAGGTGTAAATGATGGAGGCTATGTCTTCCGCATATGTATCAGGAAATTTTTCTGTCTGTTTGAAGTTAAGGATTTCTTTAAACTCAGGCGAATCGAAGCTGATCTGCATAATCCCCCCTTGCCCCCCTTTAGTAAAGGGGGGATGGGGGGATTTAGATTTAAGAGCCTCCTCAATATTTTCTTCTGTTTTTGAACTGCAAAAAATAATTTTCGTATCGGAATCGGCCAAAAAATTTCTAATCGAATCGGGATAAAGCTGAGAATCAATCGGAACTGCAACAGCGCCTGAGAGCATAATCCCCATGTACGAGATGCACCACTCCGGCCTGTTCTCTGAAATAATTGCAATGCGGTCTCCTTTGCCTGTGCCTGTTTTTATCAGATACGATGCGATTGCCTTTGAATCCGAGCTGAACTTAGCGTAAGATACTTCCTTCCAGGTCTGATCAAAATAGTTGAATGCGATATTGTCCCTGCATTTTTCAGCGGTTTTTAGAAACAGACTATGAATAGTCTCATTTGTCATTTTATTCATTATCTGAAAAGCGCTGCAAAATAGCAATATGAGAGTGTTTTTTATTGCCCTGTTGCAGATATGGGATAGTATTCTCGCTCATTCTCGGGCTGTCGCCCTCCGAGGATTTTGTCTCTTTAGTTTTGGCATTAAACAACCTATATGACTATCGACAAAATAAACCGCTCAAATACTACCCCATATCTTGTTTGAATGTCCCCGGCTTTTTCTGTTTTGTGCTAAAATTTGGAAGCAACTAAAAATTGCTGTGCGGAGGAAACATGATACCCGAATTAAAATTTAACGAGAGAGGATTAATCCCCGCTATCATACAGGATGCGGAGAGCAATGAAGTCCTGATGATGGCATGGATGGACAAGGTTGCGATTGAAAAGACCATTGCAACAGGCTTCACGCATTTCTGGTCGCGCTCAAGGGAAAAATACTGGATGAAGGGCGAGACATCAGGCCATGTCCAGGAGGTAAAAGAGATTTTATATGACTGCGATGAGGATACCTTGCTTGTAAAGGTAAAACAGCACGGCTCCGGAGCCTGCCACACAGGCAACAGGACATGTTTTTTCAGGAGCATTACGGCAAAAAACATAAAAGACGCGAAAGAGAGCAAGAAGAAAAAATGAGACTTGTAACGCGCGGCGACCTTGATGGCGTAACATCGGCAGTGCTTCTGACGACTATGGAAAAGATTTATTCCATAGAATTAGTCCATCCCCAGGACATCACTGATAAGAAATTTGAAATCACCAAAAACGATATCATGTCTAATCTGCCGTATCACCCGGGATGTGCAATGTGGTTTGACCATCATGAGCTGACGGAAAGCAATGAAAAGCCGCCGAAGGATTTTAAAGGCAGGCACGCGATAGCGCCGAGCGTTTCGAGGGTGATCTATGATTATTATTCCTCGGACAAACTCTCAAAATACGAATACCTTGTTGCAGAAACAGACCGCCTCGACTCTGCACAGATTAATGTAGAAGAAGTTCTTAACCCAAGCGGCGTAATACTTCTTGGTTTTACGATAGATTCCCGCTCAGGCATAGGAAGGTTCAACAAATATTTTGTAGAGCTCGTTAACTGGCTTAAGACAATGCCTGTAGAAAAAGTGCTCCACCAGCCTGAAGTGATGGAAAGGGTAAAGGTCCTCAGGGAAAATAATAAGGCATTTCTCGATATACTAAAAGAGACATCGAGGCAGGACGGCAATGTTTTGATAACAGATCTCCGCAAGGTAAAAAAAGTGCCTGCGGGCAACAGGTTCTTGATATATACGCTTTTCCCTAAAACAAATGTCTCGATACGCATTCAATGGGGGCCCGGCACAAAATTTGTGGCTGTTACTTTAGGGCATAATATCTTCAACAGGACAAGTCGCGCCGACTGCGGCAGGATTTGCAGTGATTACGGCGGAGGCGGCCACAGGGGCGCAGCAGCATGCCCTCTCAAGCCTGAAAAGGCAAACCAGCAGATTGCAGAAATAATCGAGAGATTAAAAAAAGAAGGCTGACGTTCTTAATATTAATATATTAATGATGTTCAATGTCAGGCACAATGCCTGACATTATCTGGAAAGTTCTTGAATAACTAATTACTTCGGCGCCCAGACCTTGTCCTTGTCAATGATATGCTCAATAAGCCATCCGCGTTTGTGAAGCTCTCTTGC
>SCSY01000270.1 GCA_004298625.1 Nitrospirota bacterium
TCGAGTGTAAAGCCGACTTCTTTTATAAGCAGAGAAATTCCTGCGTATATCGCTGCCTTGGCCCTTATAATATTTTCTATATCAACTTCTGTTAAAACCACATCCCTCGCGCCTTTGTGAAAAACAAATTCAGGCCCTTCTTCGCCATGCCTTATCCTGTCTGTTTTAATATCAAGCGCAAATTTTCCCTTCTGATTTATGATGCCGGTAAAAAACATCTCTGATATGGCATCTATCATCCCTGAACCGCATATGCCTATTGGAGCGGTATTGCCGATTACTGAAATGGAAGGCTCAAATGTGCCGGGAGCGATCTTTATGGCCTCGATTGCGCCTTCTGTTGCGCGCATCCCATGCTTTATCCCGCTTCCCTCAAAGCAGGGCCCTGCAGAGCAGGCTGCCGTCATAAGCCATTCATTATTCCCGATGGCGATCTCTCCGTTTGTGCCGATATCCATAAAGAGCGCAATCTCGTTCTTCCTGTGCATCTTTGAGGCAAGAACCCCTGAAACTATATCTCCTCCGACGTAGCTTGCAACGCATGGCAGGGCATAGACAGGCGCCTGCTGGTTTATGTGAAGTCCGGCTGTGCCTGCCTTCCACATAGGGAAAAAATTTATAGTCGGGATATAGGGATCTTCCCTGATATGCTGGGGGTCGAGTCCCCAGAAGATATGGGTCATTGTGGTATTCCCTGAAATCACTGCCGACTCTATGCTCGCTTTTTTTATCTTATGTTTTTCAATAATGGTTTGTATCAGGTTATTTATGTCTCCTGCAACAGCCTCCCTCAATTCACCAAGTCCTTTGCCCTCTGCCGCATAGATTATTCTTGTGATAACATCATCCCCATATCTTATTTGTGAATTGTATGTTGAGCCGACATCAACAAGTTTTCCGTCAATCAGATCAATAACATAAACAACAATGGTGGTTGTGCCGATATCGACTGCCAGGCCGAACCTTGAAATATCTTTTTCCCCTACGACAAAGATTGCCTCCGGGCCTTCAACATAAGCGAGGTTTATCCTCCAGTTATGAGTTCTGAGGTCCTCTGCCATTGACGACGCGAATATCTGGGAAAACCTCATCTCTTTCATGCCTTTTGCGTCAAGTTTTCGCTTAAGCCTTTCGAGGTCGCTTATATGGTCCTCTATAGTCGGTGGCGGCAGTTCGAGTTCAAGCCTTTTAACTATCGGCGTTATCTCTCCAGCGAGGGATTTAAAGAGTTCAGAAAGGTCTTTTGACTTTGAAAGGGCAATCTTGTCTCCTACAACAAGCTTTGACCCTTCCGGTATCTCGACTGTAATATCCTCTTCAGGAAATGTCCGGCAGGCAAGGAGGATGCCTTTATCTCTGTCGGACTGAGAGAGCTTGCCGGTTATCTCGCTTTTATATTTTCCGTCCAGGATTTTAACCCGGCACTTCCCGCAGGTGCCTTTGCCGCCGCATGAGGAAACCAGAAATATCTCATGCCTCTTCAGGGCATTAAGAATGCTTTCGCCCTTTGATATGGAGATGCTCTTGCCTGATGTAAGTTTAATGTTCATAAAAATCAATGAATGGCAGGATATAGTATTTGAGCGGATTTATTTTGCCGATATTCAGGAAGTAAGATAAGATAGTCAAGAGGCAAAATACCTCGCAGGCCGTAAGGCCGAGAATGAGCGAAAATATTATGTCCTGCCATTTAATTCCTCAACTTGCCATTTCCACGAGTTTTTCCGCTATCTGAACAGCATTGAGCGCAGCGCCTTTTCTGAGATTATCAGCAACTATCCACAGGTTAATGCCGTTCTCTATTGATTCATCCTGCCTGATCCTGCCCACATAAGTCTCGTCTTTCCCTGCAACATCAACAGGCAGAGGATAAACATTTTTTTCAGGCGCATCGAAGACAACAATGCCGGGAGCCTTTGAAAGCAAGGCCCTCACATCATTAGGAGTGAGCTTTTTCTCCGTCTCAATATTCAGACTCTCTGAATGACATCTAAAAACAGGCACGCGCACGGTTGTTGCAGTAAGCCTTATAGCATTATCACCCATTATCTTCTGCGTCTCATTCACCATCTTCATCTCTTCCTTTGTATACCCGTTTTCGAGGAACTTGTCTATGTGAGGCAGCACATTGAAAGCTATCCGGTGAGGATAGACATTGCATTTTACTTCTCTAAAGTTAAGAATATCTGTTGTCTGCTGCATAAGCTCATCC
>SCSY01000271.1 GCA_004298625.1 Nitrospirota bacterium
GATATCTCCATAAACCCTTATGCTATAATGTAATCAATATTTAGCCTGTAAGGAGAAGAGCTATATGCCTGTTGCTCAGAAAGCCAAAACAAAACATCCTTATATAGTTTCTCTGAAAACACATTGTGGTGGAAGCCCTGTGATTGCCGGGACGAAATTTCCGGTGAAATCAGTGGTTTTCTATGTATTAAAACAAGGTATGACGCCAGAAGAACTTATAAAGGAATTCTCACATCTTACCCTACAGCAGGTCTACGATGCCCTTTCTTATTACTACGACAACAAGGAAGAGATAGACAAGGAATTGTCCCTCACCGAAAGTGATTTAAAAATTCAAGCAAAAACCTGCTGATGCCTAAAATCTCATTGTATCTCGATGAAGATGTCAGAGTATTATTAGCCGAGATTTTACGCAGCAGGGGGTATGACGCTTCTCACGTCCTTGATATCGGCAGAACAGGTAAAAGCGATGATGAGCAACTTGCCTTTGCTGTTAGGTATAAAAAGGCAATATTAACCCACAATGTCAGAGACTATCGCATTCTGTCTAAATCCTATGAAGCGATGGAAAAAGAGCACTTCGGAATTATTGTTTCTGAACAGATTCCTTTTAATGAACTTCTGAGGCGAACACTTAAGTTTCTTTCTTCTAATACTAAAGATTCTATAAAGAACAGATTGATCTGGCTGTCTGACTACAGATAGTTAATTGGGAGATTTAATTGAAGCGCGAGATATATCTTGAAACAACGCCTCTGAATGAGGCGATTGAGAAGTGGATGCAAAGGCTCGAAAAAGATGGCGCCCTCAAGCCTTTTGCAGGAGAAAAGATTCCCGTCAAGGACTCGCTCGGGAGAATAACAGCAGAGCCTGTAATAGCCAAAATCTCATCACCATTCTATCACTCATCGGCAATGGACGGCTATGCCGTCAGATATGTTGATACCTTTGGAGCTTCTGAAACAACTCCCCAAAAATTAAAACTCAAAACCCAGGCTGTTTATGTTGACACAGGAGACCCTATGCCCGATGGTTTCAATGCGGTGGTGATGATTGAGGATGTGAACGTAGTAAAAGCAGAGAGCAGAGAGCAGGGCGCAGAGACAGACGAATATATTGAAATCATTGAGGCTGCGACTCCGTGGCAGAATGTGAGGGTTATCGGGGAAGATATTGTTGCAACGGAACTTATACTCCCTGAAAATCATAAGATAAGACCCGTAGATATTGGAGCGATGCTTGCAGGCGGTCATGTCGAGATTAATGTAAGGAAAAGACCAAAGGTTGTGATTATTCCCACGGGCACGGAGATCGTGGAGCCGGGAACCGAGTTGAAAAAGGGCGACATCATAGAATTTAATTCACGCGTTCTCAGCGGGCTTGTATCAGAGTGGGGCGGAGAGCCTGTCAGATTCAGGATTGTCCCTGATAATTTCGAGCAATTGAAGGCTGCAATTCTCGAAGCGCATGAGATGGGAGATATGGTTGTTGTGAATGCAGGGGCGTCAGCCGGCTCCGAGGATTTCACATCAAGCGCAATTGGAGAGCTTGGAGAGGTATTAATCCACGGCGTGAATATAAAGCCCGGAAAGCCAGTGATACTCGGTATTGTTAAAGGGAAGTCGGTTCTCGGAATTCCCGGTTATCCTGTATCCGCTTATATAACATTCAACCTCTTTGCAAAACCTGTCATTTATAAGTGGCAGGGGAGAGAGGTTGAAGAACCGGAAAAATTTAAGGCAGTGCTTTCAAGGCAGGTCGCGTCTTCACTCGGGCAGGAGGAATTCTTAAGAGTAAAACTTGGCAGGGTAGGAGAGAAGCTGATAGCAACCCCTGTCTCGCGGGGCGCCGGCGTTCTGATGTCGCTGGTCCGTGCCGATGGGTTTGTGAGGATACCTTCGATGTCGGAAGGCATAGGAGCCGGAACAGAGGTTGACGTCGAGCCTTTAAGAACCAAGGATGAGATAGAAAATACGATTGTCTGCATAGGAAGCCATGACAATGCATTGGACCTATTGGCAAATGCGCTGAAGAAAAAATATCCCAAACTCTCGCTCTCGTCGGCGCATGTCGGTTCTATGGGAGGTTTGATAGCCCTGAAAAAAGGCGAGGCCCATATCGCGGGGACACATCTGCTCGATGAAGATTCAGGCGAGTATAATGTAACTTTTATTAAAAAACTCCTTCCGGAGAAAAAAGTTATGCTTGTCAATCTTGTTTACAGGGAGCAGGGGCTATTGGTGCAAAAAGGGAATCCTAAGAACATAAAAGGGTTTAAGGACCTGGCGAGAGAAGATATCATGTTTATCAATAGGCAGTCAGGGGCAGGGACAAGGCTCTTGACCGACAAGCACCTGAAAGAATCCGGCATGAATCCCAAAAACATAAAAGGTTATGATAGGGAGGAGTTTACTCATATGGGTGTTGCCTCGGCTGTGCTCACAGGAATTGCAGATACAGGACTTGCAATCCTTGCGTCAGCGAGGGCGCTGGGCCTTGATTTTATTCCTGTTGCAAAGGAAAGATATGACATTGCCATACCTGCTGAATTTTATGAGACAGAGATGATCCAGAATCTTTTAAAGATTATCAGGGAAGCCGATGAGTTCAAAGAGATGGTAGTAAATCTTGGCGGCTATGATGTGAGTGATATGGGAAGAGTAATGTAGAGAGGATAATTATCCTTCATGGGGCAATTCTTCTTTTCCCTTTTCTGCATTGTCGAGTATCAGCCTTTTTCCGCCAATAAATCTTTTGA
>SCSY01000027.1 GCA_004298625.1 Nitrospirota bacterium
AGTTCTCCGTCCTTTCCGCTCAGGCCGATTGCCTTTCCGCCGTGTTTGTTTATCAGAGAGACTATCTCTTTATTCACAAGCCCGCCAAGAACCATCTCGACAATGTCCATTGTCTCTTTATCCGTGACGCGCTGGCCATGGATAAATTTAGGTGTCTTTCCCATCTTCTCCATTGTGGAGCTTATCTTCGGGCCGCCGCCGTGCACAATCACGGGCCGTATGCCTATGAAGCTCAGGAGGGAGATATCCTGGGCAAACGAGTCTTTCAAGGGCTCTTTTGTCTGCGCAGCGCCGCCGTATTTAATTACAAACGTCTTGCCCGAAAAATTCCGTATATACGGCAACGCCTCAATAAGTATATTTGCCTTTGTGATTATGTCTTTCATAAGTGCCTTGATTTTAACGCGGCGCGCAAAATCTTTTCAAGCCTGAGGGGTTACTTCGGCTTCTTTGTGCTTCAGAGTTTTGGGTTTTCCACTCTATGGCTTATAGTACTTCGACGCTCCGACCTTGCTTGCTTCCAAGCTGCCTTGTTATAATTCTGGCAGGTTTAGGGAAAATTTATTGCAAAGATATTTAAGAGGGAAAATATATGAAATTCGAATGGGACGCAAAAAAGGCCGAAGCCAATTTACAAAAACATAAAGTCTCCTTTTTGGAAGCCTGTTATATCTTTGCGGACAAATACTTGCTGACGGCCTTTGACGAAGAACACTCGGCGCATGAAGAAAGATGGATAACTATTAGCCAATCCATTAATGGTAAGATATTAGTAGTGGTTCATGTATACAGGGGAACTGGTGATGCAGAGATGATAAGAATTGTTTCTGCAAGGAAAGCGTCACGTAAGGAAGAGAAGCAATATCTTGAAAGGAGAGGATAAAAAATGAAGAAGGAGTATGATTTTTCAAAAGCTGAACAGGGCAAATTTTACAGGCCTATAGAAAAATTAGAAGTGCCTGTTTATCTCGACAAGGAGATAAAGGCTTTTTTCAGCAAAAAAGCAGCTGCAAAAAGGACAGGGCTTGAAAAAATAGTCAATACCATATTGCGCAAAGAGATGGAGATGCTGAAAGAAATCGGGGCGTAATTCTTTATTCTCCGTTCTATAGTTCTGCCTTATTATCAGACTTCTTTGTCACTTTGATACATTGCCCTTTGCCACTCCGCACCATTTTGCTCTATTGCGCTTTTCGAAGCGTTAGCGTAGAGTCGCCGAGGCGACCCGCGCTTGCTTGCTTGTGTCAGACCTGTCTTGTTATAATCGGGCATGGTTTGGGAGAGGGAAAGCTGTTACGGTTAAAAAGTACGAAAAAATATGGGAAGTGTCCGTGGGTTTTCTATTTTTTGGAGGAATGTGGCACTGGAAAACAATTCGGAAAAAGCATCTACTAGTAAAAGGTTATTTTCTTTTTTAATTCCCCATTACGACGAACTCACGCTCTTTGCTATGAGCATGACCTGCTTACTTTTAATCATTGATAAGCTAATCTCGGGATGGGATGCGCTCCATATTGATTTCTCCGACCGAAGTGATAAGGAAGGTATTTGTCTTGCTATAGTTTTTTTGTCTGGTCTTTTTTTGTCTCTTTATCAT
>SCSY01000272.1 GCA_004298625.1 Nitrospirota bacterium
CCAATGTTATCGGGAAGTGTCTTTGGAAACTTATCGGATACAAGAATCCGTCGTGGCCTAGGATCGATGCATCTTAGCCTAAAGTCAAGCCATCGTAGAATTGGATCCTCAAGACCTTTGGTAGCCTGTTCATGTTTAATGCCGAAGCTCTGAATGAAATCGGACGCAATGTCACTAATATCCGAGAGAAATTTTATGGATAATTCTTTCTCACTATTTTCCATAACAGGATTTTTACAGTTTTCCATTCACCAAAAAAGGTAGCATAATTCTACCCATGACTTCTACCTTTGTCGCTTCTTATCCAAATCGAGTTCGGCTTTCCTTAGCAGGGTCTTCCCAGAGAACCTTCTGATTAAGTCTCCGTCCTTGCAATGCCTCATGAATTCCACAAAGTCCTCGGGCAGGATGTCGACTATCTTTATCGTAATTTACTTACCGCCTCTTTTATCCTCTTTACGCCCTTTTCAAGGTTTTCCATCGAAGTGGCATAGGAAAGCCTCACATAGCCGTCATCGCCGAATGCATCGCCGGGAACAAGCGCCACAGTTGCCTTTTCAAGGAGATAAAGGGCAAGGTCTGATGACGAGGAAATCTTATTCCCCTCTGCTTGTTTGCCGTATAGCTTTGATGTGTTTGGAAATGCATAAAAAGCTCCTGAGGGAGTGATGCAGCTTATGCCGGGTATCGAATTTAGCTCTGATATCAGAAATTTTCTTCTCTGGTCCAGCGCTGAAAGCATCGTCCCTATAAAATCCTGCTTCCCTGTCAAGGCTTCGACCGCCGCCTTCTGCGCAATAGAAGTCGGGTTTGACGTGGACTGACTCTGTATGTTAGTCATGGCCCTGATTATATCTTTTGGCCCTGCTGTGTAGCCAAGCCTCCAGCCTGTCATTGCATAAGCCTTTGAAAGGCCGTTTACGACAAGCGTCCGTGCCTTGATCTCATTGTTCAGCGAAGCTATGCTTATATGCGTAAATCCGTCATACGTGAGTTTCTCATATATTTCATCCGATATGACGTAGAGCTTGTGTTTCAGCGCTGTTTCTGCTATTCCCTCAAGGGTTTTTTTATCATAAGTCAGGCCGGTTGGATTTGAAGGAGAATTCAGGATTATCGCCTTTGTCTTTTTTGTTATGTGCGATTCGAGGGCGTCGGGTCTTAGCATAAATTTATCTTTTTCGTATGTCTTTACAAAAACAGGAGTTGCGTCATTCAGGATAACCTGATCAGGATAAGAGACCCAGTATGGCGAAGGGATTATGATCTCGTCTCCCTGCCCGTAAAGAGCCTGCGCAATATTGTAAAGGCTGTGCTTTGCTCCGCAGGATACGATTATCTCATCGCGTGTATATTCAAGGTTGTTATCCTTCCTGAACTTTCCTATGACTGCGTCTTTAAGCGGCTCGATTCCACCGACAGGGGTATATTTGGTAAAGCCGTCTTTAATTGCCTTTATCGCGGCTTCTTTTATATTGTCAGGCGTATCAAAATCAGGTTCGCCGACACCGAAATTAACAACGTCAATTCCTGACGCCTTCATTGCCTTGGCCTTTGCATCCATTGCCAATGTCGGCGATGGTTTTATTTTTTTTGCCCTTTCAGAAAGCATAATTATTCCTCCGCATTATTTCTTTACAGTTTATTTATTAATCAGCAATTAATATACGATGTTAAAATACTTTTTAAGGGCTTCTTTTGCTCCGTCTCTGCCGAGCGATGCAGCCTTTTTCCATGCATCCGTAGCCTCCGGGTCCTTCGTCTGGTAATATAATGCAAAGCCAAGATTCTCCCATGCAAGCCCGTAATTCGGATCAACCTCGGTCGCCTTTCTGTAATATTTTTCGGCAAGGACATAATTCTTCTGGTTTTCGTACAGCAAGCCCAGGTTGTTATGATAGGCCGGGTCTTTTCCATAAAGCTGAATCGCCCTCTCAAAGGCATTAATCGCCTTCTG
>SCSY01000273.1 GCA_004298625.1 Nitrospirota bacterium
CTTGCTTTTTCCCGAGACACTTATCAGATCTCCGGGCTGAAAGATGTTGCTGTCTATTGTTTGTCCCAATTCATAATTTTCAGCGTTGTCAACCTTGATCTCTCTAAGATAATTAAAAAGCTTATCCCCGGCCTTTTTGAAATGGCCTTTCATTGGTTTATTTACTTGACGCTCTTTTTTATTATCAAAGCCCACCTGAATGGCCTCATAACCATCTTTTGCTATAGTCTTCTTTTGTATAACAACGCACGGTTCGATTTTGACTATCGTAACAGGCACAGATCTTCCTTCCTCGACAAAATAGCGGGACATTCCAATCTTTTTTCCATAAATCTTATTGACCATCGATTTTAATCTCCACTTCGCGCTTTTTGCTATAACTTAATTTCCACGTCCACGCCGCCGGAAAGATCCAGCTTCATCAGTGCATCTACTGTCTGCTGGTTCGGCTCAAGTATGTCAAGCAGCCTCTTGTGCGTTCTTATCTCGAATTGTTCTCGGGATTTTTTGTCAACGTGCGGCGATCTCAACACGCAAAATTTATTGATCACCGTAGGGAGGGGTATAGGCCCTGCTATCTTAGCGCCTGTCTCTCTAACTGTTTCAACAATCTCCATCGCTGATTGGTCAAGCAATTTATGATCGTATGCCTTTAATCTTATGCGAATTTTTTGATTTGCTAATGCTTTATCTATCATTTTCTTGACCGTATATTCCCCAACCCAGAACTATTACTCAATAATCTCATGGATAACGCCTGCTCCCACCGTGCGCCCGCCTTCTCGTATCGCAAACCTCAATTCCTTCTCCATTGCGATCGGCGTTATCAGCGTCCCCTCTATCGTCACGTTGTCCCCTGGCATCACCATCTCAACCCCTTCAGGCAGCTTCACAACTCCGGTCACATCCGTTGTCCTGAAATAAAACTGCGGCCTGTATCCGTTGAAAAACGGCGTATGTCTCCCGCCTTCTTCCTTCGTCAGAATGTACGCCTCTGCCTTGAACTTCGTATGCGGCGTTATCGATCCGGGCTTCGCAACTACCTGCCCGCGCTCTACTTCGTCCCTCTTCGTACCCCTCAATAACACTCCTACGTTGTCTCCTGCCTGCCCTTGATCCAGCAGTTTGCGGAACATCTCAACTCCTGTACAGACTGTCTTCAGCGTGTCCCTTATCCCTACTATCTCAACATCATCTCCTACCTTCACTATCCCACGCTCAATCCTTCCTGTAACGACCGTCCCTCTTCCAGATATACTGAATACATCCTCGACAGGCATCAAAAACGGCTTGTCTGTGTCTCTCACAGGCTCAGGTATGAAACTGTCCACTGCAGCCATTAACTCAAAGATACACTTCGCTTCTGCACTGTCAGGATCATCGCTCTCAAGCGCCTTTAATGCGCTCCCTCGTATTATAGGAGTCTCATCTCCGGGAAATTCATACTTCGTCAATAATTCCCTCAACTCCAGTTCGACCAGCTCTATCAGCTCTTCATCATCCACCATGTCGCACTTGTTCAAAAATACTACTATGCTCGGCACTCCTACCTGCCTCGCCAATAATATATGCTCCCGAGTCTGCGGCATCGGACCATCATCCGCTCCAACTACCAGTATCGCACCGTCCATCTGCGCAGCGCCTGTGATCATGTTCTTGATATAGTCAGCGTGTCCAGGACAGTCCACATGGGCATAGTGCCTGTTCTCAGTCTCGTACTCTACGTGCGCCGTAGCTATCGTTATTCCCCTCGCCTTTTCCTCAGGCGCCTTGTCTATAGAATCAAACGGCATGAACTCCGCCAGCCCTTTTAACGACAAATGCTTCGTTATTGCCGCCGTCAATGTCGTCTTACCATGATCTATATGCCCGATCGTCCCTACGTTTACGTGTGGCTTTGTCCTTTCAAATTTCTTCTTAGACATCACTATCCCCCTTTTCAATTCAAGAAATATTTATCTCTCAATTGATTATCCGGAAAAAACGGAGTGGCGTTAAATTTAAAAAATCAATTGAAGCCCACGACCGGGATCGAACCGGTGACCTCATCCTTACCAAGGATGTGCTCTACCGACTGAGCTACATGGGCACGGTTATAATATTCTCAATCTTTAAAAATAGAATCTATGAATTATAGTAATTGTGTTTAAAAGTGACAAAACAAAGATTCAGAAAAGAAAATGATAATTCTTATCGCAATAAAAAGATTTTTAAAAATATGGAGCGGGAAACGGGATTCGAACCCGCGACCCTCAGCTTGGAAGGCTGACGCTCTAGCCAACTGAGCTATTCCCGCCCATTTAAAAAACTTAAAAAAATCCTTTTTTAATATATCAGCAGTGCATGCAAGAAACTGTAGTGGTGGAGAGGGGAGGATTCGAACCTCCGAAGGCATCGCCGGCAGATTTACAGTCTGCTCCCATTAGCCACTCGGGAACCTCTCCATGCACACCGCTGGAGCCAGCGAGAGGAATCGAACCCCCGACCCACTGATTACAAATCAGTTGCTCTACCTACTGAGCTACGCTGGCTTTTTTTAATAATTTAAAGGCCTTATTTTAATTTTATTTTTCTTTCTAAGTTTATATAATGTCCGCCATAGAGACTTTATTAGAACTGAAATGAAAAATAAAATTTAAAACATTCCAGAAACCTTAATTTATAGAAAAGGTTTCAATTTTATGCAAGAAAAATTTTTGCATATTAGCAGGAAAAACTGATTAGTCAATAAGTAAATTTAACACATTGGATAAATGATTTATAAGAGGCGTTGGTGAAGAAATATAAAGAAATGTACTATAGCTATGGATTTAAAAATATTCTATCCTTTTTTCCATATTTTTAGCCATTTTTTTTATACGATTCGTTGCCTAGCGAGTGAGTTCCCGAGCCTGACGTCATTCCGTTCAGGCCCAGAAAAATTATCTGCTTAAAACTATCGATCCATCATCTCAAGATTATTAAAAAAATAACCTATTTCAAAGTCAGCAGTTTCCTTTGAATCGGAGCCATGAACAATATTCTTCTCAATGTCTGTTGCAAACTCCCGCCGGATAGTCCCTTCCTCCGCGTCTTTATAATTTGTGGCCCCCATCAATTTCCTGTATTTCTTAATGGCATCTTCTCCTTCAAGAGTCATGACCACGCAGGGCCCTGATGACATAAAATTCGTAACACTCTCATAAAAAGGTTTGCCTTTATGCACCGCGTAAAAACCCTTTGCCTGTTCCTTGCTTAAAAGAATCATTTTCATTGCAGTAATTTTCAGGTCCTGTCCTTCAATTCTTCGAATGACTTCTCCGATCAGATTTCTGGATACACCATCCGGTTTAATAATCGATAATGTCCTTTCTTTCATTATATATGCCTCCTTTGAAA
>SCSY01000274.1 GCA_004298625.1 Nitrospirota bacterium
TCTGAATTTAATGTTTAATGTTTAATGTTTAGTTTCCAGTTTTTAGTTTTTTGGTCTCTTCACTAACAACTGACAACTATCTTTTCTATATATTCTATCTTCTGTTCGAGAAACCTTTCCCCTACCTTTACGAATCGCTCAGGTGAATCGGTCACATAAAATTTTCGTGAAGGTTTTTCTGTACTATCCCTTAAAATGTTCCTGTTTTTTAATATGTCCCCGATGACCTTTACTGTTTCTACGGCAGAATCTATAAGTTTTATTTCAGGTCCCATAACCTTTGAAATAGCATCCTTGAGCACGGGATAATGCGTGCAACCCAGGACAAGTGTGTCGGGATTTTCTTTTTTTATGCCCCGAAGGTAATGCTCTGCCGTGAGCAAGGCTATGTCATTGCTTGTCCATCCTTCCTCGGCAAGCGATACGAAAAGCGGACATGCCTTTGTAAATATAACAAAATCGCCGCTTCTAATCTCAAAATACCTGTCCAGACTTTTTTCACCGTGTTCTATAATGTTTTCAGTTTTATTATTCATGAGCGCGTTTATGGCATTTACATAAGAATTGCTCTTTATGGTGCCCTCGGTGCCTATTATGCCGACCCTTTTCGTCCTTGTCGCCTCGATGGCTGCTTTGGCCCCCGGCTCTATTACGCCGATTACAGGTATCTTAAGACGCTTTTTAAGCTCAGGGATTGCGTAAGCAGAGGCAGTATTGCAGGCAACAACAAAAAGTTTTATCCCTTGTTTTACCAGAAACTCCGCTATCTCGAGAGAATACCTTACAACCGTCTCCCCTGACTTGCTCCCATACGGAACCCTTGCAGTGTCTCCGAGATAAATCGTATTCTCGCCGGGAAGCGCCCTGAAAATTTCCTTGAGAACAGTGAGTCCCCCGATCCCCGAATCAAAAACACCTATCGGCCTGTCATCGCGCGCCACCCTTATCCGCTCCTTCCATAATTCCCGTTCGCCCCGCCAAATCAGACGAGTCCGATGAAACTGTATCTTTCAGAGGATAACGGAGATTAATATGCCCGCCAAGGCTTTCAATCTCCTTTCCTTCTATCAGCACCTTAACGTCGCTTATTTCCTGAACATTTGAAATAAGGCTTTCATAAAAACCCTTAAGCAGCAAAAACTCTGACGCGGCATCGCCGCTGAAATTCCTTCTGAACTCATCCGACAGGTCAACATACAAGATGCCGTCGCTGCCTTTGTATAAACCAAGGAGCTTTGTATCCTGCAGCGTCCCTGAACCCTTTGCATTAACAGGACCTTTAAAAAATTCTCCGAGCACAGCCTCTGCAACAGACATCTGCGCCGTCTTCCTCTGCACTTTTCTTTCTTCCATCTGCAACCGGCCTTCCACGGGATAATAGACCCTCAGCGTAAACAGGTCATCTATCGGCCTTATGCCTGTCTCCCCGTCCTCTTTAACGGGAGACTGCTGCAAAAGAGTTTTTTTTGAAAAATAAAGGTATCCTCCTGTTATCCCTGCTGCAAAGAGCAGGATAAATATTATTGCCAATGAATATTTTCTATTGCCCATAATAAGAAAGTCCTTTTACAATTGCCTCCGCGAGTCTTGCGCGTGTCTTCTGGTCATAACCTATAATCTTGAATGAAGGCGCCTCAATTAAAACAGCAGGCGCGCCGACAGAATCAAGCACAGGCAAAGGCATCTCGCGCTGGATAACCTCAAGATTGAACTCCTCCTTAACCGCCCTTCCTACAGCCTCTGCAAGCTTCCTGCTTTTCTGCGCATACTTTTTCTGCCTTGAGCTTAAAGCATACATTTCCGGAACCGACTGTTCGGAACCTGTCCCTGCAAGCATGGGAACATACAAAACAAAATTTTCAGACGCCGCAATATGTATGCTTATGAATATCTCCGGCATTTTCTGGTTGGCGAATATGGCCCTGTCCCTGAGCTGCATAGACTGGTCGCTCTTTCGGGTAAGGAAAACCGTTTTGCCCCACTTCAGCAAAACGGTTTCTATTTCTTTTGCAATAGCAAGAACAATATCCTTCTCCTTCAATTCACTGCTCACAATTCCAAAATCATACCCTCCGTGGCCCGGATCAAAAACAAAAACCTTCTGCGATAAAACAACCTCGGACTGAGGTTTTACATCTGCTGGCCCCTTTGCCTTTGATATTGCTGCGTCTATCACAAGCCGCGGCGGCAAAGACAACCTCACCACCTTCATCTC
>SCSY01000333.1 GCA_004298625.1 Nitrospirota bacterium
TAAAATTGAACTTAATACAGAATTGCCTATACCAACACTACCAGTGGTCATGACTCGCCTTGAGAATACGTCCCCTGCCGTTATTCCAACTGGATCACCGTTAGAACCAACAGAAATATATCCACGTAGCCACATATTAAGCGGATCGTTCGTTGCTCGATTTTGGGCAATACTATAAGTACCGCCGGGTGAAAATTGTAAATTTGTCTTCAATAACATGCCGTTATTTCTATCGAATCTGAATATTTGAGTTCCAAGATCGTCTTGGAATTGTACCCCATTAGCACCATTACCACCGCCAGCCCTAATTGTTACATCTCCGCTCGTATTGATAATTAGTCTTTCTGCTGTGCCATCGCTGACTGTGAATTTAGCGGATGGACTAACTGATCCAACACCAACGTTTCCTCCTTGAGTGACAATAAAATTTCCAGTCCCGACGATTATAGAAGCAATTCCAGCGCCAGATACTGTTATAGACCCATTGAAAATATTCCACGACGAATTGTTGATATTGTAGCTCATTCCTGTCGAGACTACCTGAAGGTAATTTGTGGCATTTTGAGGTAAAGGTAAAACTTGTGTCTGACCTTGAATTGGAGCAGATGTAATCTGAAAAGTCCCATCGGGAAATTGAATCCCACTTGATATAAAAATATTTGACCACTTTGCATCGTTACTGCCCAAATTATACGTTGACCCTGTAGCTGGTATGACGTTGTAGAGTTTGTTGGAGAAGTCCGATCCAGAATGACGGTGTTGTTGAACCGCCAAATATATCTTCCTAAAATTCTCCATGATTTTTGCGTCCTTGACCACATAGTAAGGCTGTTCTTCTGCCATCAAACGATTTACCCCAATGATTAATAAGATAAAAAAAAATGAAAATCTCATTTTAGTCGTTCAATTATTTCTGCACAATCTCTCAAATAATTCTTCCAAGAAGCACCCAATTCCTTGATCATAATTCTTTCAAATTTATTTCCGAGTTGATGACCTTTAAAGTATGGGCATCTACGATCATCACCTGGTTCTTTTAATCGTGATATCTCACCTTTCTTATAAAGACTTTCGTATAACTCATCGAATTTATCACATGTCCTTGTCGTTATACCTTTGTTTTTGCAGGTAAAATATTCAGCAATTTCGTGGAATAAAATAGCTACAGTATACCTCCAATCACTCATTTCAGAAATCAAAAAATTAATTGTATCCTTATCTTCAAACCAATAACCTTGAGTAGTAAATGGCATTTTTTCTATAGGTATTATTTTTACATTAATTTTCATAAAAATTCACTTATAGCTTCGATTCTATTAGGAATTGATGTTTTGTAATCTTTTGATAAAAAATCGAACACAGGTCTATAGTAAAGTTTTTCAAAATTGAATTTATCAACGCGCTTATAAAGCTTCCTAACGGTTTCTTCTAAAGAATCACCCGAAGCTGTTATGGTGGCTACAAAATCTTTGTCTGCGGTGTCTACGATATGATCTTCCTGTTTTCTTACATTATAGAGAAATAGATTATTTTCAATAGATTTTTCCCAAGTTAGAATTCCTCCGTCTTTAGGACTTAACGTATCCTCTCGGTCTCCCTCATAATTAAACAATCTGATGGCAGAACCATATTTGTTTTTAATTGGATTCTTTTTATTCATTATAGATTCAAAATATTCACCAACAAACGGTTTATTATCGCCAGTCATAACCATTTCTGAAAAAATTCCATCCCAACCATAACGCATGGCGCAAAATTCCGTAAACCAAAAATTTCTCCCGTCGTAAAGAAGCCCTGAATCGTAGATGGATAGACCTATTTGTTGTTTGGCTAACTTATAAACTATTTCAGGAAAAGCGATTTTATTGATCTCACAATCAATATCCGTTTGTACGCTGATCACTTGGTTGCCTCCCTTTTGTGAACCAATATTTCCAGATCCGTAATGCTTATTCTCAAATTCGAGGATGGAATAAAGAGGCACGCCATCATAAAATAGTAGAACAGGAGTAATTTCTATGCAATTCTGTATTTTCTTCTCTAAAATAAATCCACCTTTTTCATATTCATTCTTAAATTTGTTAAGGCAATAAGATATCTGTTTTTTCGCTATTATAAGGTCATCAGTTCTGGGTACGAATGTTTCACCAAAGTCGCCATTACTTTTTAGCACATAAATATCATTCGATTGTTGTAACTTCCTTAGTCCGTCCTCAATCTTATTGAATGAAAAATACTCCGCCACTTTTATTCGAGGGTAGTATTTTTTAATAAAACGTTTAGCAAGGTCTCTTTCTTTCTCTAAATCATAGTATGCTTTGGTAGGGAACAAACCTTTTTTGAATCCCATTTTCAGTATATCTTCAGAAATCTTATATAAAACGTTAAAATCAAAAAAGAAAAAATAATTTTGTTTGTCAGAGTCTTTCACAGATTTTAATAAATCCATGACGTTAGAAAGTGTATATTTTTTAATTATGCCATCATGATTAGATAGCCTTTGTTTTTTATCTTCTTGTTTTTCATTATCTTTCTCTTCTTCGATTTTTAAATCATTCACGCTTTCCACTATACCAACAATAATTTTATTACCCTCATCCTGAAGGTGTTTAGCTATCGGCAATGGATAGCAATCCCAAGTTATGAAAACATATGTCATTTAAGAATATCCCGTATTACGCTCTCACACGGATCAACGATATCTGCCAATCGACGTTTTAAAATTATTGGTAATTCCGTGCATCCTAAAATAACCTTCTTAGCACCTTGCATTTGCATTGCTATGATTATTTCCTCTAACAGAAGCATATCATCAATTGTAGATTTTCCAGATATAATTCTGGCGATAATGTAATCTATTGTTGACTGATCTTTTTCAGAGCAATGGAATTTAGATTTTGAAAATATTCCATATTTTTCAGTTGTTCTTGAACATACTACGCCGAAATCAAAAAATCCACACTCATCCATTGCTAATTTAGGCATATTTAATATGTTCGCATCTGAAAATTTTTGAAAATAATCCAGATAGACATAGACTGAATTACAGACGATAATGATCTTTTCTATCTCGCACATGTTTAGACATTGAATGGCTTTTAAAATATCTTTCTTTATTATTTTTTCGTCTTTTATTCCTTCGGCGTTAAGACCTTTAGATGCTAAATTAAAAAGTATTATCTCAGGAAATTCAAAATCTTCCACAGCACCACGTTCTTGAAATTTTTTTATGAGCATGTCGTAAAACCTCACACTTGCGGCAGAACCCATACCTCCAATAATGCCTATTTTCATCGAAGTGAATCTAAAATATCAACCAGCCGTTCTGGTAATTTATTTTTCTGCATAGTTAGTTGCGCAGATGGTTTCGCAAGTCCCCTGCCAACTGCTTTACCAGCAGTAGGGAATCCAGTAGTCAAATATTTCCTTCCAACATCGGATCCTAATCCTTTCACTCCTAAACCACCAGCTCCAACCAATCCAGCTATTTTCAGAGCCATCATTGGATTTCTGAACGATTCTAAAATTGTTGCACCCAATGTCAAAATAGCTTCCTTTCCTGCCGTGATATAGGCAGTTTGAGAGCCAGCAGTAATACCGCGCCCTCTAGCGAACATATCAGCTACCGTTCTGAGATTCGTAAGCTGTGCAATGATATCAGGTCTATCTTTGAACATTTCAGAGATCACCGCTCCATGAGATTTTAAAGTCCTAGCAAGTTTAGCAGGAGTATCTTGTGTTCTCAAAACTCCATCGAACCACTGCCTTGTTACCTGCCTGAAAGTATCATCTCCAAGTATTTCTTTCCCAAGCCCAACCAAAGAAGGGGCATCTTTATTGATGATCACTTTTGGTATATTCTCAGGCGAAACGTTCATTAAAGCATTATAAACTTTCGATTTAAGTATTGTGAATCCGTGATGCGTATACTCATCTGCCTGCTTCAAAAGTTTAAATGTTTCTGGATCGTGTTGTTCAGCAGCTTTATCCATGACTTGGGTAACAGTTCCATAAAGTCCCTCTATTTCAGCTTTCAGTCCAGACAATGCAGGATCGTTCCATTTCCCTCTTTGTCCGATGTTCGTTCGTAACCGCCTTAATTCTTCAAATGTTTTAACCCTTGGAGTTAGTTTTTTTGTAGTCTCTTTCCCTTGCGCTGTTAAAACTTTTGATTTCACTTCTTTACCAATAATATCTTCAAACCAACTTCTGATCTCATGTAAACCAGAAGGTTCAGCAGTCCCCTGCCTTCTTTTAATAATTTCGTTTAAATGATCCGCTATAGGACTAACGTCTATTTTTGCATTTTCAAGTTTTGGAGAAACAGTTTCATATATTCTTTTTTTAGTGGCATCTAAAGTTTCCTTGAACTGTTTTGATGCCTCTTTTGCAAAATTCCCTGTAACTTCGGGCGAATGTCCTGTTGGAGTTATTTTTTCTCCAATACTTTGAGCCATTCTTCCAAAATCTTCCACAGCTTTTTGTTTTTGCTTGGTTATCATACCTCCCCAAATAGGCATGAACTCTGCAAGTCTTTCAGCGCCTTGAACCATTGGCGATTCGCTCATTGTGCTAAGAGGTGGTCTGATTCCAGCTTCTTCTGCTGTTTTGAGTTCATATTGAATTTTAGGAGTGAATGAGGAAGCAAATGGACTGAACATTTTTTCTACTCCCCTACCTATACCCTCGCCGACTGCTCCTCTAACGCCAGCCCATCCGAATTTTTTTGCTCTTTCAAGAGGTGTGATTTTTTCAGGCGATCTAAATTGTCTTAC
>SCSY01000275.1 GCA_004298625.1 Nitrospirota bacterium
ACTCGTTTTGGATACAATCTTAAGAAACCTATCACAACAGGTACTTCATGGATAGAAACATCTCAATCTGGAAGATCATTTGAAAAACTAATAATAACTTCTACAAATGAGCATGTTGAAACACCCGCCGGGAAATTCGATGGGTGTTTGGTGGTTGAATTTGCTCACTATAGAAAGCTATCGATGGGATTAAATCAAAGGGATGTGGAAATCGTTGAGAAATACGCTCCCAATATTGGGTTAGTTGAAATGGACGTTCGCAGCTATACTGATGAAGGAATGACACTTTATTCTTATATTACGAAAACTCTCTCGAAATACACTGGAGTAACATCTTCCGAAAAGTAAAATTATAAGGGAAAACAATGGGGATAGCCCTTGACATTGGATAAGGATGATTAGCACTAACCAATCGTTCAAGCGGCCACGCCGCTTAGCTCATTGTTGTTTTTAGGAGGGCCTGATATGAATAGGCAATTAAAATTTTTACCGTCCGCCTTGTTCCATTATTCTTTTTTAACTATCATTCTGGTAAGCCTGACAATTACTGCTTGCGCGACTCCAAAGGTAAGAATGTATTCCGGGGAGGAAGTTGAAGCGAGTAAGCAAGCAGTCATCCGAGTTCATCAGCGAGAAGATAGCTGGGGGAAATTAGGCATCACACATGTTGACGGAAATATAACAGTCAATTTTTTTACCTATTTCTTTAATGGTGGGAAATGGGCTGGAGAGGTATATGTGATTCCTGGTAAACATAAGATACAAGCAAAGATAGAATATCCCCTATCCTTCGCGTATAGCAAGATGTGGTTAGTTGCCGAACCTGGAGAAACTTACATACTAAAAGCACTATCTAAGGGATATGCTGTAAACATGTGGCTCGAAAACGAGCGTACTGGTCAGCCAGTTGGCGGATTTGTCGGGAGCGATGACGAACCGAAAGAATAGTTTTCCATTCTGGAAATGTGGACGAATAGTAACGAAATGAAACAACCAGCGGGTCGAGTCCGCCGCGAAAAGATTTTCAAGAAAGGAGTGGGAGATTGAAGGAAGCAGTAGTTATTATAGGTGTCGTCCTCGCTGTCCTATTAGCTGTTTATGTGGGGCTCGATCAAGGTCGGATCAGTAGCACTTCTCGGAGCTTGGAGACGGTAGCGCGTGAGACACAGCACTTATCCGAGGCAGTGCAAAAAGGTTTACCTACTTCGAGGAAGGTCTCGACCCAAAAAATCCCTGAAGAGTTAGAGGCAATCCTGTTTGGGCTTTGGTCTTCAGTCTCGCCTATCTGTCCACCAACACGCCCCTACGCCAAACTTATTGTAACCGATCCATTCGATCCTATGATTCGAAAATTTAATGAAGCTTCAATCGCTACTGCTCTCTTAAGAGGGGTAGAAGCTACAAACAATATCGCAATCAAGGATATTGGACAAGAAATGACCAGAGCTTTGGTCATGAGTGGGGTTCAGGCTATGCCCGCTCATTTTGAATTGTCCAAACTTAGATCTCTTGACGAGAGCAGCGCTGCGCCAGTTCTGACGGCAGCGGCTTGTTTCACACTTGTGCAGCTTGACATAAGGGCCGAGACGGGTCTTGACGACGAAGATCTTTACATCCTTCGAACAAGCATAGACATTAACATCTCAGATTCCGCGCTCTCAATTCGGGTCAATTTGCCAAGATATTCTGTAGGTTCATGGGCGGAGAAGTGGGCTCTCTTGTTCCAGAATACCTTCGAGAGGCCGCCAGTAATTCTTGTGCAAGATGTACCAAGAGAACGATTGTGGAAATGGATAGATAGCAACCCTAAATTGATTATTCTTGATGTGGACGGAAACAAAGTATTTGAGCATCGTCTTGTTGTTCCAGTAAAAAAGGATACGAAGAACCGGTAAAGGGGAGAGAAAATAGGGACAGCGCCTATTTTTTCTCGACATTCACATTAATTAAAACATAAAATCATTCCGTTACCAGTGGGGAAGTCCGCTGAACTCGTTGTTCATATGAGTTTTTTAAGATTAAATAATGAAACTTTCTCTATCTCTTTATGCAGGCTCTTTCCGTGCGCATCCATCGTCACAATTGCAGGGAAATTCTTAACCTCCAATAACCACATGGCCTCTGTCATGCCGAATTCTTCTAGCTTCCAAACCCCAGCAACCTTTGTGATCCTCTCTGCAAGATATGCGGCAGCGCCTCCTATGGCATGGAAATACACACAGCCATTCGCCTTCATCGCTTTGAGTGTGCGCTCGCCCATGCCGCCTTTGCCCATAATGCCCCTGAGACCATAGCCGGATATTACCTTGGGTTCATACATCTCGACACGCATACTCGTTGTCGGCCCGGCTGCCATCACCTTATATTCGCCGTCTGCTTTTTTAACTATAGGGCCACAGTGATACATGACCGCTCCGTCAAGAGCAAACGGTATGTTTTTTCTCAAGGGTTTTTCATTAAAAAGAAATTTATGCACCCTGTCCCTTCCCGTTACAATCAGCCCGTTTATCGCCACTACATCCCCGACTTTTAATTTCAGGACATCTTTCTTTGTTAAAGGAAGGTTTATTATCTTTGTTTTTTTGCCTGATGGCTGATAGCTGATAGCTGATAGCTTTTCTTTTACCATATCAGCCGTCCCCTTCTGTCGGCCCAGCATGATAGTGATACGTCTACAAAGTAAGATGCAGGATGGCGATGATTGACGCCTATCTTAACGCCGAGTGCTGTGGTCTTTCCGCCAAGGCCGAGTGGTCCTATTCCAAGCTCGTTGATCTCCTTCAGCAGTCTTTTTTCGAGCTTAAGAAGAACCCCTGCCTCGTTCACATCCGTAAGCCTTCTCATGAGCTGTTCCTTTGCAAGCCGCGTCACCTGGTCTTTTGAAGCCCCGATGCCGATCCCCAGTGTATACGGCGGGCAGCCCTTGCCCTGCGCCTTATAGACTGTATCCAGAACGCACTTTCTGACTCCGTCAAGGTCTCTGTCAGCCTTAAGTTCCTCCATGGGAAGTTTATATGTCTGTCCCATATTCTCGCAGCCGGAGCCCTTAAGCATGAGGTCTATTGTAAGGGTGTTGCTAAGAGTTTCTTTAAAGTAGATAACGGGAAATCCAATGCCGGTATTATCCCCTGAATTTTTATCAGTGAGTATATCAACGGCATTAGGCCTTAACGGAATTTTTTCAGTAGCAATCCGCGTGGCATCCATTATTGTATTTTCGAGTTCCAACTGGCTGAGCCCTGCAGGGGTCTTAATGAAAAAGAGCGGAACGCCGGTATCCTGGCATATCGGTCTTGCTGTTTCCCTTGCAAGCCGGATATTTTCAAGAATTACCTCCAAGGCCTGTTTGGCATTCGAACCTTTTTTCTCGGCCACATACGCCGCCTTAAGCGCAGCCTCGACATCAGGCGGAAGCGATGTCGCAACCTTTCTGTAAAGCTCCACTATGCCGTCACGAAGTTTTAGCATTCTCTATTTCCTCAATAAGTATATCATTTTTCATTACTCCTGCAAAATTTAATCGGGCCCATTCCAATAACCAAAGCCCTTCAATTTTATTCAATTTTTGTTTGACATAAGATTCACATTCCGGTAAAATTCAAAAAA
The DNA here is from genome assembly GCA_004298625.1 of Nitrospirota bacterium. Lineage (GTDB taxonomy): Bacteria > Nitrospirota > Thermodesulfovibrionia > Thermodesulfovibrionales > UBA1546 > SCSY01. Next base: position 3,607 of record SCSY01000275.1, read on the forward strand.
ACAGGAGGTTTATCAAGACAATATGAAAAAAAAATATATCTTAGCTTTCATATTAACTGCGCTGCTGCCTCTGATATTATTACAGAATGTCTCGGCTGACATTTATAAGTACAAAGATAAAAACGGCGTTGAAACCTATACGGACACCCCTAATTCTGTGCCGGATAATCAGCAAGTTGAAGTTGTAGAAAAAGAAAAACCTCCCGAAAGCGCGGAGCAAAAAACACCCGAAGACGGTTCTCTGGAGAAAAAAGCCGGCAACCTGATAGCAGGTGCAATTGACACATTAAAAGATACGCAAAAAATCAAGGAAACCGTTTTAAGCTTTACCGACAGTAAATGGTTTAAACCGGCCGTCATAATAATTATCTTTTTATCCACCGCTGCAGTCTTATTGATTACAGGCAGTTTTATCTGGCGCAGGCAAAAAGGAAAGATACGGCTGTTCTTTAAAAAGAATAAGCTTGCAGAAGGCAAAAAACATTCAGGACAGCCATGCAGGGGATTTGATGGCTGTAGATATGACGGCTCGATACAGAAACATACTATCCACAATCGCTTTCTGGGAGAGCAAGCCTCGGAATATCGTTTCTGCGGTTACCAAAAGGCAATAAACCCGGCGCTCTCGATTCCCAATAATATTTCAATGGGAGAGCACGAAAAAATTCTGACAAAAAATTCTCTATGCTTTCATCCTTCAGAATTAATTCCCACAGAAGTGTGGAGATGCCATAAGTGCAACGAAATCGTATCAGCCGAAAGAGATAGACACTGCTGACACAGACAACTGCTTCCGTCTATATCCTGCTTGCCATATTCCTGTGGAGCTCTCTCGGAGTTGTCGTAAGGTTTTCGGGCGTTGCAGTTCATATCCTGATCTTTTACTCGGTTATAGTGGCGCTGATTATTCAGGGGATAATCCTGTCGCATAAACATTACAGGAAAGAAATCCCTGAGATAAAAAGACTTAAATATCCCATGCTGCTCGGGGTCGTCGGACTTCTTAATACATTTACTTATTACTATGCATTTAAATATACTTCGATAGCCAATGCCGTTCTCACCCATTATACGGCGCCTGTAATTGTTGCATTTCTTGCGCCCTTGTTTCTAAAAGAAAAGA
>SCSY01000276.1 GCA_004298625.1 Nitrospirota bacterium
CCCTTCATAATCGCATCTATATTCTCTATCGCCTCCTTAACGGGCTTAAGGGAACTCAGGAAACTGGCCCTTATCAGCGACATCTCCAGACTGAGGCGAGGTGAAAATGAAGACCTGACATCTGATTCGGCCTTAACGATTTCAGAAAGCATAAGGGTGAGAAGGTCGGCAGAAACCTTCGGCAGTATCTGCCGGATTGCATTTATTTCGACTTCATCCAGATCGAGCATCTCTTCGGGTTTTTTTACAATCTTTGCAACAAGCAAGTCCCTGAAAAACTCTACAAGGTCTTTTGCAAAAGACTTGAGGTCTGCCCCCCTGTCAACAAGCTCGGCAATAACCCTTATTATCTTCTCTCTGTCTCCCTCTATTACGGCAGAGGATAATTCTGAAAGCATTCCTATGTCGGCAATGCCCAGAAGGTCTTTGACCTCGGTCTCGTTTATGTCTGCTGAAAATGACGTGAGCTGGTCAAGGATTGTTAAGGAGTCCCTCATGCTTCCATCGGCAGCCCTTGCAACCATCTCTATCGCGGAGTCCGATATCTTCAATGCCTCTGATGATGAGATATGTTTGAGCCTCTCCTTTATCTTCTGGGTGGATATCCTCCTGAAAGGAAGATGCTGGCATCTCGAAAAAATCGTTGCAGGTATCTTCTTCGGACCTGTCGTTGCCAGCACAAATACCGCATGGGGAGGCGGCTCTTCGAGCGTTTTCAACAGGGCGTTGAATGCAGATGTCGAGAGCATGTGAGCCTCATCAATTATATAAATCTTGTATCTTCCTCCCAAAGGCGTGTATTTCACGCCCTCCCTCAGGTCTCTTATGTCGTCAACGCTGTTATTCGATGCGCCGTCTATCTCAAGGACATCCACCGAGGTGCCGTCTTTTATGGATGTGCAGGATGGACATATACCGCATGGAGAGGGTGTGGGACCCTTCTCGCAGTTCAGGGCCTTTGCAAGTATCCTTGCAGACGATGTCTTGCCGACACCCCTCGGCCCGGAGAATATGTAGGCATGGGCAATCTTATTCTGCGAGAGAGAATTTTTAAGAATCCTCGTGAGAGGCTCCTGACCTACAAGGTCATCAAACCCCTGAGGACGCCATTTTCTTGCTAATACTAAATAACTCATGATATTTTAAGTTTAAAGTTAAGAGTGAAAAGTTAAAAGTTCAATTGAATTCAGATGTTAAGCATTAACTCTCAACTCTTCACTGTCTTCCGTTCCTCTCTTCAACCAGGGGACAACTTGCTGCGGCACCCAGAGAAAATGCTTACCATTGCTTCCTTCCGGACCTGGTGGGGTTCACACCACTCTGCTGCGCAGGGCCATCCCCTGGCTGCAGAAAAACAATGAATAAAAAGAATTCACTGTTTTTACGTCCTGTATTTTAGCATAATCTTTCTTATTTTGGATGCAGCAAGAATGGCGGAGAGGCAGGGATTTGAACCCTGGGTGCGGGATTAGCGCACACACGATTTCCAGTCGTGCACCTTCGGCCGCTCGGTCACCTCTCCAGAATAAAAATATATCTAAAAATTTTAACTGATAAGGCGAGGTTTAATCAATAAGAGGGAAGCGGAAACGAAGAAGAACCTATGTAATTATCTTTATATAAGGACGCATCAGATGCGGCATTTCAAAAGGCGGTGCCACTCATTGTCAACTGATTTGATAAGTTTCTTGAAGGGTGTTGATACGCCGAATTCACAGGTCTTACATATAAAGTCATCAGGACTTGGTTTCCCAAGAAATATTTTCCCCAGGATATCCAGGGCCTTCTCAGAATTCCAGACTTCCTGCAAAGAGCGCTCTTTTAGATTGCCCAGGATTGTCTTTCTTGCCATGTCTTCACAGCACAGCACCACATCGCCGTTGGAAGAAATAACCATATCCCTGAGAGGCAGGGTTTTCTTGCATCCTTTAAGTTTATTGCCGGGATATTTTAAGCCCCATGAAGCACAATTAGCCAAAAGACCAGTCCGGGAATTGGGCAGAAATATTTTTACAGAGACATCCCGTTCTTTCCAGTAACGTTTTACCCTGAGGACTTCTCCCAAGGGCCACTCATAAGGAATGGCGCGTATATGAATCTTCTTTTTAGGGTAGTGGGCGATGAGATATTCGATATTTTTAATGGTTATGTCGAAATCCAGTCCCATTACATGCCGGTAAACATCAGGGGTAATGCCGTGACAGCTTATGTAGATTGGTCCTTTAAAGCCGGTTGCGATGAGCTTGTCTGCGCGGTCAGGCGTCAGCAGAAAGGCATTGGTTTGGATTATGAAATCCAGGCCTGCATTAAGAACATAGGATATTTTTTTAAAAACATTTGGGTCTATAAAGAGATCCCCCATATTGCAAAATATCACATGCCCCCGTATCTCATGGTTTTTTGCAATCATGGAAAACTCGTCTATAATCTTTGTGAAAAGACTTTCTTCCATCATCCCCATCGGAAGTTTTTTGGATAACTCGCGGTATGGGCATGTTTTGCACGAGGCATTGCAATAAGAGTGTATGTCAACAATTATATT
>SCSY01000407.1 GCA_004298625.1 Nitrospirota bacterium
CTCTCTGCAAAATTATAACAGATTTGTAAGCCTCGACTTTTATTTCAGAGCATCGGATACGGTTTTTTGCGCCTCGGTGATTGGAATCCTGCCGTCTAAAGCCAACCCGACAAAGGAACTAAGTAATAACCCTCGTTTAAGAGGAGTGTCACCTAAAAATTTTATGCGATTACCCCAAAGGCCGATAACATCTCGTGGAGTGCAGTTATCTGTTCCAGTGTAGCATTGGGCAAACCTTTTGGGAGTGATTTTTGATTGTCGGTTCAATATATCAATGAGATCGGCACCATTGGCGTAATTATCTCCTAGTGAAAGATAGCCTCCACCAGCTTGAGCAATATTTCTGGCGACGTTTTCTGTGCCTGCTTCGTTTAGACCAAGAATGTATTTAGGTTTTCCGTCTTGATCCGTACCACTGAGGATAAATCCTTCAGCGGAAGTGAAATTAACCGGTCCCTGTTCCCCGGGAACTCGAGCGGAAAATCCATCGAACGTCCAAGGGGTATTTGCCGCTTCAATATGGGTAAAGGCATGGGTCAGAAGACTAAATTCCACGACGGTAGCAATATCTTGCCCTGGTAGTTCTCGTTTTAGTTTTTCGTCACGTTTGTAAGAGTTTGAAAGTTGGGTTAGCAGTCTGTCATTAAAGATAACTGTTCTGCCCTCTTTGGTAACATTTTCCAGGTGGGTTGTTAATATTTGCTGTTCTTCTAGAGGGCTCAAGTCTCGTTTCTGATCTTGCTCATAGGCCAGAATAAACTGTTGCGGTTGAAGATGCTGTACGCGGCTTGATAATTGTTCGGGTGGAATCCGACAAGGGATTTGAGAACAAACGTTGTCGGCAGTAGCCTTGACTAGCTCGGCTCGTGCGTCAAAATTTACTTGGCCTTGAGGGTAGTCGTGAAAGCGCAGTCGTTTAAGTCGTTCTGGCGCAGAAAGGTCGCTCCAACTTGTTTGTTGCCCAAGGAAAAAGTACCCGATAATGGCTGTAAGCAGAAGAGCCACACCGATACCAAGCAGTCTATTTTTATTGCTTTTGCGCTGGTTTTCGGTGGTCCTAGATGCAAGG
>SCSY01000277.1 GCA_004298625.1 Nitrospirota bacterium
GTTTTTCCCTGAAAAATGCACCGGCTGCGGAAGGTGCATAGAAGTATGTCCGCATGGCGTCTTTAAACTTTCAGATAAAAAAGCCTCGATTACCGATAAGGACTTATGCATGGAATGCGGAGCGTGCGCGATGAACTGCGAATTCGGCGCGATCAGGGTGAACGCTGGAGTGGGCTGCGCTGCGGCCATTATCAACAGTATGCTCTACGGCGGCGAGCCGTCATGCGATTGCAGCGGAGATAAAAAAACCGACGGCTGCTGCTGAAACCGGCATTGCCTGAAAAACATATGCCATTTGCGCGAGCCTTCGGTTCTGCTTTCATCTCAGGGATTAAAGAATTGCCGCTTCTAAAAATCGGACATTTTGAAAAAACAGGACAAAAAGTGTTAAATTATTCTACTTCAGGAGGATTTACGAATGCAGAGAGTTCCGATGACAAAAGAGGGTCACCAAAAGCTTCAGGAAGAGCTTGAGAGGCTTCTGAAAGTAGAGAGGCCTAAGAACATAAAGGCAATAGCAGAGGCCCGGGCGCACGGCGATCTTTCAGAAAATGCAGAATACCATGCTGCCAGGGAGAAACAATCATTCATGGAGGGCAGGATTAATGAGCTTCAGTCAAAGCTCTCCCTCGCTGAAATAATAGATCCCTCAAAGATAAACCAGTCAAAGGCTGCCTTTGGCGCAAAGGTCAAGGTGCTGGACATAGCGGCTGACGAGGAATATTTTTTTACTCTTGTAGGCCCTGAAGAAGCAGATGTCAAAAAGGGGAAGATATCTATAAGTTCGCCGGTGGGCAGAGCTTTGGTAGGTAAAGAAGTTGGAGAGGCAGTAATAATCAAGGCTCCGGCCAGAACAATGGAATACGAGATATTAGAGATACACTTTGAGTAAATATCTTATCGCAGAGATAAAAGACAACAGACCCGTAAATAAAAACCACAACCTGCTCGTCCTTGATTCTCCAGGCATACCGGAGACTCCATCGCCGGGACAGTTCTATATGGTAGGTATCGAGGGAACTAATGATCCGCTCTTAAAAAGGCCTTTCAGCCTGTTCAGGGAAGGCAACGGAGAAATACATTTTCTCTACAGGATTAAAGGCAAGGGGACAGGTCTTTTGAGGCAGATGGAAAAAGGCGAGAAGGTCAGCCTTCTCGGTCCGCTTGGAAACGGATACCCGCTGCCCCCAAAAAATATTACGCCTCTGTTGATTGCAGGAGGAATCGGGATCGCTTCGCTCTTTCCTCTTGCGGCTAAACTCTCAGACAGCGCCATACTGTTTTATGGCGGAAGGACAGGGGATGAGCTTCTCATGCTCGATGAATTAAAAGGCATGGTCAAAGAATTGATTATCAGCACGGACAACGGCTCCGCAGGGAAAAAAGGAACTGTCATAGATGTTTTAAATATTTTTTTAACTTCTAACTCTCAACTTTTAACTTCTAACTTATTATTATATGCCTGCGGACCCTCTCCTATGCTTGAGGCTGTCTCAAGGGTCGCATCGGAAAAAGGCATCAAAGGATATATCTCTACGGAGGGAAATATGGCATGCGGCGTCGGCGCATGTCTGAGCTGCGCCGTCAATACAAAAAAAGGTTATAAGAGGGTTTGCAAGGAAGGCCCTGTATTTGCGATAGAGGAGATTGTATGGTAAATAAATGTACTTTTGGGGATGGGATTACCTTTTCGCTCATTCTCGCTGCGCTCCGAGGTATTTTGCCTCTCAATTTTTTAGATAAATTAGATTTAAGGACTATCGGCAAAATAAAACCGCTCAAAGGCAATCCCATCCCCATACACCTTTAAAATTATGAACTTAACTATAAACATAGGAAAATTAAAACTTAAAAATCCGGTCATGACCGCGTCAGGGACTTTTGGGTATGGCGAGGAATATTCGGAATTCGTTGACCTGAACAAGCTTGGGGCAATAGTCGTTAAAGGCATTTCAATAAAACCCAAAGAAGGCAACCCTCCTCCGAGGATTTGCGAGACGTCATGCGGAATGCTTAATTCCATAGGGCTTCAGAACATGGGAGTTAAAGAATTCCTGAAAACAAAACTTCCATACATCAGAAAATATGACACAAAGTTAATAGTAAACATACTCGGCAATACCATACAAGAATATGTGAAGCTTTCAGGAACACTCGATGATGCAGGAGTAGACGGAATAGAACTCAATGTCTCCTGCCCTAATGTTAAAAAAGGCGGAATGCTCTTTGGAACAGACAAAAAGATGCTGGGCAAACTGATACGCACGGTAAGGAATAACGTCAAAAACTCAACCCTTATAACAAAACTTTCTCCCAACGTATCGGACATCCGGGAATTTGCAAAGGTTGCCGAGGAATCCGGAAGCGACGCCATATCCCTGATAAACACCATTCCTGGCATGGCGATAAACATAAAGACAAGAAAGCCGAAGATCGCTAATATGATCGGCGGTCTTTCAGGCCCTGCCATAAAACCGATTGCCGTGAGGATGGTATACGAGGCTTACACGGCTGTTAAAATTCCGATTATCGGCATAGGCGGTATAATGAACTACGAAGATGCAATTGAATTCATGCTCGCAGGAGCAACCGCAGTTGCAGCCGGGACTGCAAATTTCGTGAATCCAGTTGCAACTCTTGATATAATTAAAGGGATAGAGTCTTTTATGAAAGAAAATAATATAATGGATTTAAAAGAACTGACAGGAGGGCTCAGGTGCTGAATCAAAATACGTCTACGCTTATAACCCTTACAACGGATTTCGGCTACAAAGACCCCTTTGTCGGAATGATCAAAGGCGTGATACTGAAAATAAACCCTAATGCAGGGATAGTTGATATAACACATGACGTAAGTCCGCATAACATCAGAGAGGCAGCTCTCACAATCGGGATGAGTTATAATTTCTTCCCGCCTAAAACAGTTCATATTGTTGTTGTTGACCCCGGCGTAGGTTCAAGCAGGCGGCCTATCCTTGTTATAACGGACCACCATTATTTTATAGGGCCTGATAACGGCGTCTTTTCGCTGATATACAAATCGCAGAGTGAGACCCTCGGGGTCGTCCACATAACATCAGAGCATTATTTCATGCCTCAAAAGGGGCCGACATTTCACGGCAGGGATATATTCGCCCCTGCGGCTGCATGGCTTACACGAGGCGTTGAGATAACAAAATTCGGGGATTACATCACCGACCACGTGACCCTCCCCTTCCCGACCGTATCCACGCCTACAAAAACTACGATAGAGGGCGAGGTAGTGTACATAGACCGTTTCGGCAATGCAATAACAAATATAAAGGCAGAGGATTTAAACACGCTCTACAATACCAACCCTGAGGGGAAACTGAAGATTGTCTCAAAAGGGAAACATACCGAACTCAAAAATTACTATTCAGAAGTTGCCGACAAAGGGCTTTATTCTCTGGTGAACAGCGCAGGATACCTTGAACTTTTCGTTTACCGGGGCAATGCCGCCGCTGTATTTGATATAAAAATCGGCGATATAGTAGGGGTGATGCTGACGGGGTAAATCCCGATGCCGAGTTATCTGCTCTCAGATAACTGCTTTAAAGACTCACAGCTTTTTTGATTTCCTCTAAAACAGGCTTTCCGGAAATTTGATATGGCATTATCAATCATCCCGTTCCTGAAACAGGTAACGCCCAAATTGAAATAGGCATCGGCATAATCCGGATTTATAGAAAGAGCTTTCAAGTAATCTTCAATTGCCTTATAGGGCTGCTTCTTTTCGTCATACGCATTCCCACGGTTAATGTAAGCCTTGATATGCGCCGGATTTATAGAAACTGCCTTTGTATAATTTTCAATAGCCATATCAAACTGCCTTTTATCCTGATAGGTCGTCCCGAGGTTGTAATATCCTCTCGCCTTGTTGGGACTTTCTTTAACAACGTCGCTCCATAGACTCAGTTCATCCTGCCAGACCATATTCCTTGCGTATGTGGCGGATGTAAGGCCGATTATTGTCAAAAAAAGAACAGGGATGATTGCCTTCTCAATAATCATCGGCCCGCTATTTTTAAGCTTATCGGCGATTGAAAACACCGAGGCAGTTATTGCAATGAATCCGCCGACCGACGGCAGATACAGCCTGTGTTCATTGATTACATCCACTATAGGTATTATGCTTGACTCAACTGCCAGGGCAATAAAGAACCAGGAGATGCCAAAAGAGATTAAGCGTGCAGGGTGCAGCGTATGACGTGTAGAGTAAAAAAGATAAGCAGCAAAACCAAAAAGTGATAAAAGAAATATAAATGACAAAAGCACATCCGAATTAAAAAAAGAATTATATATCGGGTAGTCATAATCAAAATTCTGGTTTATTGGAAAGAAAATAAGTCTTATGTATGAAACTATCACCCTGAGTTGAGTAAGCTGGTAATCCCGGCGTGACATATCAGTCTCGGTTCGAGTCTTTGTCTCCAGATCTGCCGTCAATTCTTCGAAAGGTTTATCGATCCATGCTAAGCTCAATAAAACAAGGAACATTACAATAAAAAAAGGCATCAGATATAGGATCTTCTTCCTGATTTTCCCGGTAAAGAACATAAACTCATAGATCGCCATCATAATCGGCAATGTGAATGAAATTTCTTTTGTCTTTATGGCAAGAATGGCAGAAAAAAGAGAGACAGCGTATAGCCTGTAGCGTGGAGCGGGTAGTTTTTGCTGACCACTGATCGCTGACTGCTGACTTCTGAATCTTATATACATGACAAGCGACAAAAGATAGAACATGGTTGCAAGTGATGTGAATCTCTGGACGATGTATGTTACAGCCTGTGTCTGGACCGGATGAGAAACAAAAAAAAGAGCTGAGAAAAGGGCGATTGAATTTCTACGCCCGGCATTATCTATCAGGGTGGTTTTGTCTGATAAACATAGAGCATTAAAGGTCAGAAGCACAAGCAAGTAAACCAGCCCGGCATTAATGATATGTATTGCCATGTTGAAGATATGGTAGCCGGTAACATCAAGGCCATTTAGCCTGTAGTTAAGGTAGAAAGTGAGATAGCCGATGAATCTGTTATTAAGGGAGACAACCTGTGTCTCTAAAAGTTCCGTTAAGTTTTTAATGGCAGGGTTGTCAATGATATTAGGTTCATCATCGAAATGAAAAGAACTGTTAAAGGTGTTGGAGTATGCAGCTAAACCCAGGAGCGCAATCAGGAGAATGTGAAAGAAGATTTTATCCGGGAGGTTTTTTATAATAGAGTCTTTCATAAATTTTATCATGATTGATTATACCAAAACACAGTCGCCCTCTGTCCTGTGCAACGGCAAGCGTTATTTTAAGATATAAAACAAAACGAACCGGGATTTCCCATTTTTTGACTTTCTTTCCGAGCATGTGTAAAAATATATAGTAAAATTGGAGAAGATATGCATTTTTTCAAATATAAAAATAATGAACTATTTGCGGAAGATGTTCCTGTTAAAAAACTTGCAGAGAAGTACGGCACGCCTCTCTATGTCTACAGCCACGCCACCCTGCTCAGGCATTTCATGGCGTACGATGACGCATTTGACGGCTACCCTCACATAATCTGCTTTGCTGCAAAGGCCAATTCGAATATGGCGATACTAAGACTCTTTGCAAAAAACGGCGGAGGCGCTGATATCGTCTCGGGAGGCGAGCTCTTTACAGCCCTGAAAGCAGGGATACCTTCAAAGAAGATTGTTTATGCCGGCGTAGGCAAGACAGACGATGAGATAAGGTTTGCGCTGAGATCAAAGATACTCATGTTTAACGTGGAATCCGAGGATGAGCTTAAGAGGATTAATGAGCTTGCAGGGAAGATGAAGACAAAGGCCCCGATTGCATTGAGGATAAACCCTGATATAGACCCTGAGACGCATCCGTATATATCAACGGGTCTTAAGAAGCATAAATTCGGGATCCCGATAGATGATGCAGTCGAACATTATAAGACTGCCTCGAGGCTGAGGAATATATCCGTTATAGGGATACACAAGCACATAGGCTCTCAAATCACAAAGGTATCGCCTTTCGTGGATGCGCTGAAAAGGATTCTTATTCTCCTCGATGAACTCGACGGCCAGGGAGTCAATATCAGATACCTCGATATCGGGGGAGGGCTTGGGATTTCATACAAGAACGAAGAGCCTCCTGTCCCCAAAGACCTCGCAAAAAGCCTTCTCCCTTTGCTCAAGAAAAGAAAGCTGACTTTGATCATGGAGCCGGGCAGGTCAATTGCCGGCAACGCTGGGATACTCGTCACAAAGACCCTTTATCTTAAAGAGTGCGAGGACAAGGAGTTTATAATAGTTGATGCAGGGATGAACGACCTCATGAGGCCGTCTCTCTATAATGCCTATCACAGGATACTTCCGTTAAAAAAGGGCAGGAGGACCGAGACATTTGCCGATGTCGTAGGCCCGATATGCGAGTCAGGCGATTTCCTTGCAAAGGAGAGGGAGCTGCCGAAGGTCCGGCAGGGCGAATATCTTGCCGTAATGAGCGCAGGCGCATACGGGTTTTCAATGAGCTCAAACTATAATAGCCGTCCGAGACCGGCAGAGGTGATGGTCAAAGGCAGGGAAGATTTTCTGATAAGGGAAAGAGAGACATATAAAACTTTGATTGATGGTGAAAAGATACCTGAATTTTTGAAGTGACGCAGATAATAATTTGAAAAAATCTTTGTTCTAATTAGGAGGGAATTATCTTTTCGCTCATTCTCGGTCTTCGACCTCCGAGGAATTTTGCCTCTTTTTTTAGGATTGAGTTTGCGGAATATCGGCAAAATAAAACCGCTC
>SCSY01000278.1 GCA_004298625.1 Nitrospirota bacterium
TTCAGGGCCTTCGTCAGATTAGACCGCAGGTTTCATCGTGATGTTGAAATCCTTGTACGTGCGGCAAAGAAAAACAGGATGAGGACGGTCTATAGACAGACACACAGTCTTTTCAATATGTGCATAAGATGCCATGAGTTATTCAGGAAATAGGGATAGGGCCGGAATCTGTTATAATCATGCATAATGTTTGAGGCGATAATTCTTGGGATTGTTCAGGGGATAACAGAGTTTTTGCCTGTGAGCAGCACGGCTCATCTGATACTTTTCCCGTGGTTTTTCGGATGGAAAGGCGCGATAGACACCCTCACGTTTGATGTTGCGCTCCATGCAGGCACATTGATGGCTTTAATAGGTTGTTTCTGGAAAGACTGGATTGAAATCTTTCTCCATAAGAGGAGGCTTCTTTTTTTTCTTATCATAGCCACCGTGCCGGCAGGCGCAGCAGGCTTGTTTTTCAAACATGCAATAGAAGGCGCTTTAAGAAGTCCGGTGGTTATCGCCGCCGCTCTTATTGTATTTGGAATCGTAATGCTTTTTTCAGAGAGGATGAAAAAAGACAGGGCGATTAAAGACGTAAAAATTTCCGATGCGATAGTTATAGGGCTCTCCCAGGCCGTGGCGCTTATTCCCGGCGTCTCGCGCTCGGGCATAACAATATCAGCAGGCCTTTTTATGGGACTGAAGAGGGAAGAATCGGCAAGATTTTCTTTCCTGCTTTCAACGCCTGCTGTTTTCGGCGCAGCGTTTCTTGAAGGGAGGAATCTTGTATCATCCCCTGACAATTATGACCTGAATCTCTTCCTTGCAGGCTTGATTGCTTCTGCAATTTCAGGAGTAATTGTCATACGGTTTTTGCTGTATTTTTTCAGGAGGCATCCATTGAATATTTTTGTGTATTATAGATTCATGCTTGCAATTGTAATTATCGGCGGAATATGGCTGAAAGGATAAAACGGATAAAGGAAGAAGTCCTCGGCGTTGTCTCGATCTTGGGAGGCATCTACCTTGGACTGAGCCTTGTGACGCATGCAAGATGGGATCCTTCTCCTTTCACGTTTACAACCGCGCCTGTCAGGAACTACGGCGGCATAATGGGCGCGTATATTTCCGACATCATGCTTGTGATGCTCGGAATATCTTCTTTTGCAATACCGCTCATTATAATCGTATACGGGCTTAAAAGGCTTCTCGCCAGAGAGGGCCACAGGATACACGTAATCGGCGCGCTGCTTTTTGTCCTGTCGTCTTCAATCCTGTTATCCCTTATGACGTCAACATTTGATTTTAAGTTTGAAAGCAACCCCGGCGGTCTTACAGGTTTGTTCATCTCGGATAATATGAGAAGTCTCCTGTCAATACCCGGGGCTTATATCTTTTGTCTGTCTCTATTTCTGTCTTCAATAATACTCCTCAGCCCTGTGTCGTTGGTATCGCTTGCGCTGAACAGGAAACAGGAGCAGGCTGAAAGCAGTGAAGATATGGAAGAGCCTCTGGTTGATGAAAGACAGCTTGTTATTCAGGAACCTGAAAGCGCAGAGCCGTTGCTTTTTGAGGCTGAGCCTGAACCTGTGGAGTTGCCTAAAACCATAAAACCGCGTAAGGCAGGAGACTATGAGCTTCCGCCGCCGGAATTATTGAACACCTACGACTCGGGTGTAAGGCCGACCAGGGATGAACTGCTGACAAGCTCCTCTCTGCTGGAGCAGAAATTTGCGGATTTTGACGTTGAAGGAAAGGTTACGCAGGTATATCCGGGACCTGTTGTCACGATGTATGAATTCGAGCAGGCAAAAGGCATAAAAATAAATAAAGTCGTTTCGCTTTCAGATGACATAGCCCTCGCGCTTAAGGCGCCGGCTGTAAGGGTGTCAACAATATCGGGAAAATCTGCAATCGGCATAGAAGTCCCCAATAGGCAGCGTGAGACGGTGTCTTTGAGAGAGATTATATCTTCCGAGGGTTTCAGGAAAAACCATTCGATGCTGACGCTGGCGCTCGGCAAGGATATATTCGGAACACCGGTGGTCTCGGACCTTGCAAAGATGCCGCATCTGCTTGTTGCCGGCGCAACAGGCTCAGGCAAAAGCGTTTCCATAAACTCTATGGTGATGAGCATTCTTTACAAGGCAACTCCAAGGCAGGTTAAGATGCTCATGATAGACCCCAAGCTCCTTGAACTTTCAGCGTATGAAGGAATCCCTCATCTTATCTCTCCTGTTATAACAAATCCCAAGGAAGCGGCAGAGGCCTTGCGCAAGATGGTCTTTGAGATGGAGCACAGATACAGGTTATTGGCTGAAAAAGGCACAAGGAACATCGAGGGTTATAACCGGATGGTTTCCGACGAGGAACAATTGCCTTATATTGTAATCTTCATAGACGAGCTTGCAGACCTCATGTTTGCCTCGGCAAACGAGGTTGAAGATGCTATCGCAAGGCTTGCGCAGATGGCGCGCGCATCAGGCATACACCTTATTCTTGCTACCCAGAGGCCGTCAGTTGATGTTATAACAGGCGTCATCAAGGCTAATTTCCCTGCAAGGATTTCCTTCCAGGTTACCACGAGGATAGATTCAAGGACTATACTGGATTCTCAGGGAGCGGAACAGCTCCTCGGAAAAGGCGACATGCTCTTTATGGTTCCGGGCATAAAGATAATACGCATACACGGCGCCCTGATCACGGAAGACGAGATAAAGGCAGTTACTGATTTTATCCGGGCGCAGGGAACGCCTGACTATTCCATGTTTGAAAGAATACAGGTAGAAGAACCGGCAGATGATGAGTCTCCTTCCGACAGGGATGAGCTGTATCAAAGGGCGCTTGAGTTTGCCGATTCCGTCGGAGAGGTGTCCATATCATCCATACAGAGGAGGCTCAAGATAGGCTATAACAGGGCTGCGCGCATTATGGAGCTTATGGAGACAGACGGTCTTGTAGGCCCGCCAAAAGGAGCTGGCAAGGCGAGAGATTTTTTGAGGAGAAGAAGATGAAAACAGAAGTCAGAAGTCAGAAGCAAGAAGTCAGAATTAAGAGTCGGTGCCTTCGTTTAATCTTATGTTGTTTTTTAATTCTGTATTCTGAATTCTGTATTCTGAATTCTGTATATGCTGAAGATGAGGTTGCAAGGATTCAGGAGGCATACAAAAACATTGAGGATATAAAGGGAGCTTTTGTCCAGCAAAGTTATATTAAAGACCTCAAGCGCACAGACATATACAAAGGCTTTCTCTTTATAAAAAGACCTTCAAAGATGAAGTGGGAATATAAGGGAGATCAGCCTCAGGAAGTTATAATAAATAACGACAAAATTTTAATACACAAAAAGGCCGAAAAACAGGCGTTCAAGGGCATGTTCAGCAGGCAAACTTACGGTCAGGCTCCTATTGCGCTCCTCGGCGGTTTCGGGAATATAAAAGAGGAATTCAATGTAACTCAAAAGCAAGGCAGGCTGATATTGACTCCAAAGCGCAGCATGGGAAATATTGTTTCGATCGAGCTTGAGACCTCGGAGGAAGGGTTTCCCATAAAATATTTTGTGATTAATGACACGCGTTCAAACAGAATCGAGATTACATTGAAGGACATAAAAATAAATACAGGGATCAAGGATGGGATGTTTAATTTTTCTTTGCCGGACGGAGTGAATGTCTATGAGCATAATCCTTAAAGCCCTTAAAAAAGCAGAAGAGTCGAAAACCGAAAAAGAAACTATAATACAGTCCCGGGCCTATCAGGTCGGCAATAAAAAGGCATTGGCGCTAAGCATTATGGGTTTTATCGGACTTGTATTGTTATTTTCCGTTTGGTTTTATTGGTCTAAGGGCAGACCTGTTTCAAAGGCGCCTGTAAAAATTGCGGATAAAGCTGCGGAGGCTCAACCCCAGGAGGTCGCTTCGACTCGCAACTCGGTACGAGTCGCAACCGACCGAGCGGTCAGCGCCGCAAAAAAAGAAGAACCGACGGTTGCTAAAGGTCCTGATGTGAATAAGCTTCGCGAAGATGCAGTAAGACAGATTAAAGAGAAAAACTATTCAGGCGCGGAAGATATTTTAAGGAAAGCTCTCGCAGCAAAGCCTGAGGACCCGGTGGCGTATCATCACCTGGGATTTGCGTTAAAAAATCAGTCCAGATACAAAGAAGCTTCTGCAGCATACCAGAAAGCCATCCAGCTTAAACCGGATTATTATGAGGCTATGAACAACCTTGCCGTGACTTACGAGCTGCTCGGAAACAGGGAGAAGGCGAGGTCGCTTTACCTGAAAGCCCTTTCCATAAAGCCCTCGTATGCCGAAGGACATCTCAATTACGGCCTGTTGCTTGAAGCCGAAGGCAACATTAAAGATGCAGAGAGCCATTATCAGGCATTCCTTAATCTTTCATCGGACGAAACACTGAAGATTA
The DNA here is from genome assembly GCA_004298625.1 of Nitrospirota bacterium. Lineage (GTDB taxonomy): Bacteria > Nitrospirota > Thermodesulfovibrionia > Thermodesulfovibrionales > UBA1546 > SCSY01. The sequence continues at coordinate 4,408 of SCSY01000278.1, forward strand.
TGGTCAGAGAGAGGTTGAAAGGGCCTTAAAAACTAATCCAGTTAATATTTCAGTGGTTTTTTATTGTTTCGTCAACCCAGCTTAATGCTGCGGATACAGTTGGAAATCCTATAGTGCTTGTCAGGAGAATTATTGCGTGGCGTATCTCTTCCGGCTTTGCTCCTGCTGCCAGCGCCCTTCTCGCATGAGAATGCACGGCTCCCTCGGACCTTATGGCAGCGGCTGCTGCGAGCTGTATAAGCTGCGAAATTTTATCGTTAAGCGGGCCTGCTGCCTTTGCAGCCCTTCCAAGATTTTCAAGCGCCCTAACATATCCATTGAACCTTTTCCCGATGCTGATATACTGAGACGGTAATTTTGTTGCTTTTGCCATAGTCTCCTCCCTGGTAATAGTTACATATTTCTTATCACTTTCCGTTATGAATTGCAAGGAGCTTTTTTTTTATGCGGAAGCGGAAGTTTCTATCGGGGTTTACAGAATCAGAGAGGGTATGTTATTCTTATAATCTATCAAAACATGGAAAGGTGGTGATTTAATGCCTCTCAGTAAAGAAAAGAAACATGACATCATAGACGGCTTTAAAGTTCACGAAAAGGATACAGGTTCTCCGGAGGTTCAGTTGGCTATCCTGAGTGAGAGGATAAATTACCTTACGGAGCATTTTAGAACCCACAGCGGCGACCACCACTCACGTCGCGGACTGTTGCAACTCGTTGGACAAAGAAGAAAATTACTTGACTATCTCAAGGCCTCAAGCAAAGAACGTTATGCAAAGGTGATTGAGCGACTCGGTCTTAGAAAATAGACATTGAAAGCGGAGAGAGAGGATTAATGACTACAGTTGAAATTGAGATTAAAGGCAAGAGGCTTATTATCGAGACAGGCGAGATGGCGAGGCAGTCGGATGGAGCCGTTGTTGTAAGGTATGGAGACACAGTTGTGCTTGCTACTGCGGTAGCGGCAAAGAATCCAAGAGAGGGGCTTGATTTTTTCCCCCTGACAGTTGATTACCAGGAGAAGACCTATTCTGCCGGCAAGATCCCGGGCGGATTTTTTAAACGAGAAGGCAGACCTACTGAAAAAGAAGTTTTAACATCCCGTCTTATAGACCGTCCTATTCGTCCATTGTTTCCCAAGGGATTTTATTGCGAGACTCAAGGGATTGTTTCAGTCCTCTCTTATGGGGACGAGAATGTGTCCGATACCCTCGGGATAATCGGCATATCGGCAGCGCTGACGATTTCGGATATTCCATTTGCTGGTCCTGTCGCCGCTGTTAAGGTGGGGAGGATTAATGGAGAGTTCATTATCAATCCGGATTTGTCGGAATTGGAAAAACTTGATATGAACCTTGTTGTTGCCGGAACCGAAAGTTCGGTTCTTATGGTAGAGGGCGAGGCGCTTGAGGTCCCGGAAGAGACACTCCTCAAGGCGATAGACTATGCACATGCAGAGATAAAGCGCGTCATTGCGCTGCAGAAAGACCTGAGAGAAAAGGTGGGCAGACAGAAGCGCACGTTAACCCCGCCGGTCTTTGATGAGGAACTGAGAAAGAGCGTAGAGGCGCATGTCCTTGGAAAGATGAAAGACGCTATCAATATCCCCGGCAAACAGAGGAGACAGGAAACGCTTGATATCATACTTTCTGAAACAATCAAGCATTTTAATACTCCTGAAAAAGACATGACCAAGGAGATAGCCGATGCATTTTTTGAACTTGAAAAAAACCTTGTTAGAAGGATGATTATAGAGAAAGGGATCAGGTCCGACGGCAGAAGACCTGATGAGATAAGACCTATAACCTCAAGGGTCGGGATACTGCCGAGAACCCATGGTTCAGCCCTTTTCGTAAGGGGCGAGACACAGGCATTGGCCGTAGCAACGCTCGGCACCGCAGATGACGAACAGAGGATAGATTCGCTCGATGGAGAAAGCCATAAGTCATTTATGCTTCATTATAATTTCCCTCCGTTCAGCGTTGGAGAGGTGAAACCATTGCGTTCTCCCGGAAGGCGCGAGATAGGTCATGGCGCCCTTGCTGAAAAGGCGTTGAAGTTTGTAATACCTTCAAAAGAGGCATTCCCGTATACCATAAGGATTGTCTCTGATATACTCGAATCAAACGGCTCGTCTTCAATGGCGACCGTATGCGGCGGCACCCTCGCATTGATGGATGCAGGCGTTCCGATAAAGGCGCCTGTGGCGGGGATTGCTATGGGTCTGATCCAGGAAGGCGAGAAAAATATTGTCCTTACGGATATCCTCGGCCTCGAAGACCATCTCGGCGATATGGACTTTAAAGTAACAGGAACGGAAAATGGCGTCACTGCATTTCAGCTCGATGTTAAAACAGGCGGGATAAACATCTCCATCATGAAAACCGCGCTTGAACAGGCAAGGGTTGGAAGGCTTTTCATACTCGGCAAGATTAAGGAAGTGATATCGTCTCCAAGAGAACAACTTGCTCCCCATGCGCCCAGGATCTATACGATGCAGATAAAACAGGATAAGATAAGGGATGTTATAGGGACGGGCGGCAAGGTGATACGGGGGATAATAGAGCAGACAGGCGTTAAGATAGATATCAATGACGCCGGCGTGATAAATATCGCATCTTCCGACGAGACATCGGCCCGGAAGGCGATAGATATAATAAATGGAATTATCGAAGAGCCGGAAGTCGGCAGAATTTATCTTGGAACGATTAAGCGGATTGTTGATTTCGGCGCCTTTGTGGAGATAATACCCGGCACCGAAGGCCTTCTTCACATATCCCAGATTGATGAGAAGAGAATAGCAAAGGTCACGGACGTGCTTAAAGAGGGAGAGGAAGTCCTCGTCAAGGTAATCGAAGTAGACAGGACCGGCAAGATACGTTTAAGCAGAAAAGATGCGCTGAGAGAAAAAGCGGCAAAAGAATAAAGTTCAATTTAAAGATAGGGCATAGTATCCTCTCGGACACCATGCCCTATCTTTTATCAAATTATTAAAGTCGTTTGTATTCCCGGTTTTTTGCGCACCAAGAAAAAAATTATGTTCAAAAAAGCTCATCTCGAAAACGGCATACCTGTAGTAATGGAGCAGATCAAGAATGTCCGCTCGGTCGCCCTGGGCATATGGATCAAGGTCGGTTCAAGAAATGAGCCGGCTGAAAAGAACGGCATATCACATTTCCTCGAACACATGTTCTTCAAAGGGACCCAGAAGCGTTCTGCAAAGGATATAGCTA
>SCSY01000279.1 GCA_004298625.1 Nitrospirota bacterium
CACCGCAAGCTGGCTTTCCCTGTTGAATCTTCTGATATCCCCTATCTCTCCCGCCAGTCTGCTTGAGAGTTTTGTCCCGACTCCCATAATGCTCTTTAAGCGCATCACTTCTGAACTCTTCTGTCCTGTTTTCTCCAACTCCCGGTCTAATATCTCAATTTCTTCTTTGAGTTCCAATATGCGATGACAATGTGATGATATAATCGTTTTGTAAATGCCGGTCAACTCTTCCACATACTGTATATGCCGAAGTCCTTCTATGATTGAGACGGCTGTTTTCTTCCCTATGGTTTCTATTTTTAGTAATGTCCCCAGGGTGATCTTTTTATATCCGCTGAAATCAGGGTATCTCTTCAGAAGCTGTAATAACTTTTTGCTGTTTGTATCTCCATACTCCAATATGTCGGGACATACCTCCAGCAGCCTTTTCCTCAGTCGGCTCTGTATCCTGACTTTCTCATCTATCAGGCTCTGTTGATGTCTTGAAAGTATCCTGAGCTTTTCATGGACTGCCGGCGTCTTCTCTACCGCTATGAACGCCTTTTCTTCTTCAGCATCCACATGGTCTTTCAGTTTCAACATCTTTGCCAGCATCTTTGCGTCTCTCCGGTCGTTGCGCCATTCCGCTCCGAATACATCACGAAACCGTCTTAATTTCAGGTTGTCCACATTGTACAGTTTAAAGCCGCTCTCTATAAGCATCCGGTCAAAGGGCGCTCCATATCCGTTCTTGCCTTCTATCGCAAAGGTTATTTCCCCTTGCTGTTGTTCCTCGATTCCCTTGAATTCCCCGATCGCTTCGCGAAATCCACTGAACCGGTGCGCTACTTTCCGATCGCATAATATCTTTCCGGCAGCATCCATGATTATGACGTGATGATTTTCGCTTCCTATGTCGATTCCTCCATGCAAACTCTTCAATCCCTTATCCTCCTTTATATGTTTGATAGTCTATGGCCGCCAATACCGTTTGTCCTGTCTATAGTGGCCACTTAAAGGCATCTTCCCATTGGACAGGGTACTGGCCGGGAGCATCCGGCAGTTCAAGTCGAGTCACTTTGACGGACCCCATTAGCCACAGATGCTCCCGATGCCACTCTGCATATCTTATTACATAAAGAAGGCTGCTTGTCTTATTTTCTATTCTCCTTTTTTTCTATTATAGACCCCAAGTCTGCTGTTGACAAAGAGAAAAACGAAAACCAAAACCCGCAAGGGGTAAGAAAAATAAACCGCTGAGTGCTTTGGAGACATTTTTTCTCGCCGGCTTTACCGCGATCATGACGACAACCGCAATCGTAACCCTCAAAAGGACCCTCTGAACCTTTGAACCTTCCTGCTTTTTTGCTCCAAGACCTATCACGAAGTGACTCGCTGAGGCGAGTGGACTTCGGTGCTATTGCACAATTCGAGCAAAAAGCTATATAATCTCGCTATAAAACATAGTGTCTATTGCCTTCTTATTTTGCTTGGCATAAGAAGGAAGCAACTGGGGGGGGCATGAAATGAATCTAAAAAATAAATCCACAAAAGAAAGAATAACCGCAAAATCAGCTTCTTAAAAGGAGAAAATGGAATTCGATTACCTGAAAGCTTTTTATTCATCACATCATGATGAAAGAAATCTCATAGAAGGAATTGACTCCCTTTTGCATACCAATAAACTACAAGCTAAAAGTTTCCCCTGCTATATAGACAAACGCTTTTTCGATGTATTGCATGAAAGACCTGGCTTTAGGATTCTCTCAAAGAAAGCGAATGTCACTT
>SCSY01000280.1 GCA_004298625.1 Nitrospirota bacterium
TTTCTGAATTCCTGAAATCTCTGTCTGGGACATTATCATATAAACCAGCCCTGCCATGATCGCAAGCGAGATTGCAGACAGCAGTATCACCATCACAAGGGCAATGCCTTTTTCATTTTTTAAATGCTTCATCTTCATTTTAGATTCTCCATCTTTATGACTAATGTATAAACTTTCCATCTGTAATTGATATTTGTCCCTAAGTCAAATATCCGGCCTCCTATGCCGGCCTCGCCAACCCTGATTTGGGTGTCTCCAAGTGTGGCATCGGTCGACCGATAAGTATATCCCGCATCTCTCTGACCTTCGTGAGCCAGAATATAAACCCTTACCTCTTTAACCTGATCTCTTATGGTTGTAGCATCTAACGTTGATATATCCTCAGACTCAGTATCAATAATTCCATCGGTGTTGGTATCTCTCCTGAAAACCACCTGCATATCGGCAACACAATCAAGAACAGGAATTTTGGTAAGTTTCCCATCGCTATGGTTTACAACGGCCTTATAAAGCACTCCTGTATTTGGCGCGCAGGTTGAAGGCATATTGAGCTCTTCGATGAAATAGTCAGCCCTGTTAAACGGCATCCTCAAATCTGTACCCGGGCTAACGCCATATAAAACATAAACATCTGTTGAACCTGTGTCCGGGTCTAAGTCTGCGGTAGCGCTATATGCTTTGAAAAATATCTTGCCTGCATCTACCTTCAACAACCTCTGGCTTCCACTTGCTCCTCCGGGGTTAATAACAATAACCTTGACAGCATTGTCAGTATTACAACTTGAATCGCGGTTTACATTTTCACATTGAGGCGTCCAGCCGGTCTTGGCATCTCCGGCTTTAAGATGAGTCCACTTCTGAGAAGTAACATTTGTTGCAACATTTATTGCTTTTATTACCAGATAATCCGAACTTTCTCCAACAACGGCAACAGCGCTGAAATCCACTCCGGTATTATTCCCGCTCGCAAGTGCCCTCGGCGCCCTTCGCGTATTAGCAGGCACTGGTAAAGCAGAAGCAGGTGAGCCATCATTAAAACTTGCAGGGTCCGGTGGTTCACCGGCACCCTGAGGGTCTGAAACAGCCTCTACATAGGTAGATCCTGCGGCTGTCAAGTCAGTCCATGCAGCGCCGTCAACATTCCACGGCAGGCCGTAGCCTGCGCTTGCTATATCCCTTTGTAATGTCTCGAGCCCGACTGCGCCCTCTATATTTGTCTCCGACAGTGCGCTCTGTTTCTTGAAATCCTTTAATAAGTCTATAAAGGTGTTGGACGTTGCGGCGAGAATAAGCACAAATACAACCATTGTTATCAGAAGCTCTACTAAGCTAAACCCTTCTTCTCTCTTAATCATTTTGAAACTATTTCCCCTTTTGAGACTAATGAAACTGTGTTTCATGGTCTTTTCAACACACTTGTAAAGCTGCGAGTAAAGTCCTGGTTTTTCCATCTCCACCGCACTTCGATGGTTATCTCCTTGATATCCGTGCCTATAGCGTCAATTTTTTTAAAGGAGGTAAAGGTTATATTAAAATTTCTAATCTGCCGGGAAGTCGTAGTATCTGCCTCAAGATCAGGAATACCATCTGCAGGCGAACTTGTGTCGGGACTTTCGTTTAATGACGCATTGTCAAAAGGCAAATTCTTCAAAAATGACATCCGCAAGTCAGCGATCCTTCCTGCCTCGTCCCTCAGATTATTTGTCATATTCTGGTTGATGCTTATCAAAGAGGTCTGCATCAGGGCAAGAAAGATGATAAGAGACAGCAGCATCGCTATCATCACCTCGACCAATGTCATGCCTTTTTTATTTAGCATCGCACTTAGTTGTTGTCGTATTCCATTTTCCCATGTTTATTCTGAAATCATCTATTTTAATGCAGTCGTAGGCGGTTCCATAACGCTCTGTTGTGTAAATAGAGCCGCTGACATTAGCTTTCCCTTTTGTGCTAAAGTTTATTGTTGCCTGATTAGATGTAATCTGATAATTTGACAGGGTTTTTGTCATCACTATCCTGTCGCCTGCTGTTGTGCAGACGCCGTCGCCGTCTTCGGCTACAGGCTGGGTGTCCTCTTTTATTGTATAGCTTGCTGCCGCAAAGTCAACGCAAAACACCCTGCCCCTGCTCATCGCATTAACCCTTGCCTTCATTAAGTCAACATACATCTCTTTTGTCTGCCGCTCCACATTGTATTTGTCTGTCCAGCTCCTGTAAGCAAGGGCGGCGAAAGCGCTCAT
>SCSY01000281.1 GCA_004298625.1 Nitrospirota bacterium
AGGCTCATAACAATCCGTTATTGCCCTGTTTCTTTTTTCAAAGTCCTTTGCATTAGCGGTATTGTTCGAATCATAGGCCGGCCTGTTTGCAAGGGCCAATATTTCTCCGGTAAAAGGGTTCATCATTATTGCGCTCGCCGCAGCAGCCTGCCAGCGCATCATCGCATTATCAAGACCCCTTTCCACGATATACTGCAGCCCCTCATCAACTGTCAGGATCACATTATTGCCCTTTGATTCCATGTCCACTCCCGTAGAAAGCGTTCTGCCTCTTGCATCGCGTGTAACCAGGACCTTTCCGCCGGGGGTCTTTAAAAATTTATCGTACTTAAGCTCAACGCCTTCAAGCGCCTGATTATCAATTCCGACTGTACCGATAATATGGGATGCAAGCCTTCCCTTGGGGTAACATCTCTTTGCATCAGGGATAAAACCGAGCCCTTTTATTTCCATGCTTTTTATTTTCTCCGATACCTCGGAGCCGAGTTTCCTCTCTACCCAGACAAACTTTGCCTTCGAAGAAAGTTTCGCAAGTATTGCCTCCGGGTTCTTGCCGGTCATCCTTGAGATGTCATATGCGGCAGCCTTTGGAGCCGCAACTTCGTCAGGGTTGCAGTATAACGACTCAACCTCAAGATTCACTCCGAGCTCCCTGCCCCTCCTGTCAAATATAAAACCACGCCTCACCTGTATGTCTTCCCGTTTTAGCTGTTGTATATTGGCCCTTTCAGAGAGCCTTCCGTGGTTGAGAATCATCAGGTCTACGAGACGTAAAAATACCGCAACAAAGCCGAAGATTATTGCGGTATTAAGAATTATCGCCCTCTTCCTCATCAATACCCTTTAATACCCTTTCCAAGAATTTTAAGGTTCAGATAACAGTCTCCCTTCTCATTGCCCGCGGGCAGTAGACAGTGTGTTTCCCGCATGAGATACCCTATACGGGGTAATTCCCCGTTCCTTCTTTACATAAATCACTTTTACCCTGTCGGGGAAAACCAGTCCGAGTTTCTCGCCCCCCGCATTTTTGACGTTCTGGATAGACAGAAGGCTCGCCTTTTCCGCCATAAGCATCTTTCTCGCTTTAAGCTCTTCCATCCTCTTATTATCAAGCTGGGCAATGCTGTACTCTATCGTCCTCACACTCGACCTCAGCCATACAATCGAGAAGATCCCGAATAAAAGAAATCCCAGTACCAACGGGATTAAGACAAAGGAAAAAATACCCTTATGGCTATGCGCATGCGTCATCTTTTTTCCGCGCCTCTCAATTTTGCGCTCCTTGCCGAGGGATTGACCCTGACCTCCTCATATGACGGCGCCAGCGGTTTCTTTGTCAGCACGTTAAATACTCCCAGTTTCTGATTGTCCCTCATAAAGTTTTTGACTATCCTGTCCTCAAGCGAATGATACGAAATTACACAGAGCCTTCCCCCGCTCTTAAGGATCCCCGACGATGCCTCAAGGCCTTTTCTGAGTTCATTGAGTTCATCATTCACTGCAATCCTCAATGCCTGAAAGGTCTTTGTTGAGGGGTGAAGCCTTCCCCTGCCCTTATATACGCCGCATAC
>SCSY01000282.1 GCA_004298625.1 Nitrospirota bacterium
GGATTGGTGTTTATATCGAGAACAGGGGCAAAGATCGTATTTATCCCGGCATACCTTGCCTCAATAGCGATAGCCTTGATGATCCTTCTTAAGAGTACTAATCCCTCACCCCCAACCCCTAATCCCTGAGCGCTTCTGAGCGCTCTCGCAACCGCCATCGCAGGCGGAAAAAGCGTGCCTCCCTCGAGCTGCTGCCCCAGCCCCCTCTCAAGATCGGAGGCAATGATCAACCGCCCCTTAGCTGCTTTTTGTAGTTCGCTTATACCCTTTCTGACTGTGCCAAGCCTTCCTCCAAAGATAATAAACCCTGCGATGCCTTGCCTTACAAGCCCAAGATAATAGTCAAAATCTTTTTCGATGTCCTTGCCGTTCAGGCGGGAGATTATGAATCGGTAAAAGTTCATGGGTTATTATAGCCAAAATGCGAGAATAATGAAGCGGGAATAAGAAGGGATTGTCCTTGAGCGGTTTTATTTTGCCGATAGTCCGACAACCCCCTTAATCCCCATTTGCAAAGGGGGAATGAGGGGGTTGCATTTGATTAATCCCTCATGAAAAATTTAAAATTCATAGATGAGGCTGATTTCTTTATCAATACTTTTCATTTTGCTGATGACGTCATGCGCAAAGAGACCCGCATATCCTGAGGCGCCTGTTTCAGGCGAAACAATAACAATAGACATAAAAACATTAAAAGAAGAGACACCTGTTTTTTATTCCATGCGGCACAAAGGCAAGATAATCGTTTTTTTTGTCGTTAAAATTAAGGGGGAAGCGCAGTCTTATTTTGACGCCTGCGCGAGGTGTTATCCTGAGAAGCTCGGATACAGGGTTGACGGACAATACGTTATATGCAGGAAGTGTGATATAAGATATTCAATGGAAAGCCTTAAGGCAGGCTTCGGCAGTTGCTATCCCATTGCCCTCAGGGGAAAGACCGAAGGCGGAAAATATCTGATTGATAAAAAAACCGTTATGGAAGGCGAGAAACTTTTTTAGGAGCTCTGGTGAAAGAAAGATTAAAAATAACATGCTGCGCCTTTTTACTTTTTACTCTATGCATTTCACTGTTCGTTCTTTCTGCCTGCACACCTCCGGAGGACAAAATCTACCGCAAAAGCAAAATTCTCATGGACACATTAATAACAATAAGCGCTGTCTCGGATTCGGAAGATGTGGCAGAGGCGGCCATTGATAGGGCATTTTCGGAAATAGAAAAAATTGACGGGCTTCTGAATTTTTTTTCCGACAAAAGTGAAATATCGAAGATAAACAAAAATGCAGCCGTGAAGGCCGTGAAGGTATCTCCTGAAACTTTCGAGGTAATAGAAAAGGCAATTCATGCCTCTGAAAAGACTAACGGAGCATTTGATATTACAATCGGCCCTGTGATTTCACTGTGGGATTTCCACAAAAAGATAATGCCTGTGGATAAAGCAATCAAAGAAAGACTTTCACTGATAAATTATAAAAACATAAAACTCGACAGAAAACTCCACGCTGTTTTTTTAAATAAACAGGGAATGCTTATTGACCCCGGCGGGATTGCGAAAGGATATGCTGCCGATAGGGCAGTTGAGGTGATGAAAAAAAGCGGGATAAAATCCGGCCTTGTTTCTATCGCAGGAGATATAAAGGCATTCGGCCTGAGGCCTGACGGAAAACCATGGAAAATCGGGATAAGGAACCCGAGGCAAAAAAACAAAGACGACGAGATAATGGCCACCGTAGATCTGTCTGATATGGCGATATCAACATCAGGCGACTATGAACGTTATTTCATTGCCGACGGCAAAAGATATCACCATATCTTAAATCCAAAGACAGGCTATCCTGCCGATGGGATCATGAGCGTGAGCGTGATTGCAAAAGAGGGGGCAATAACAGACCCGTTCTCGACAGGCATATTCATACTCGGCCCAGGGAAAGGCATTAAGCTTCTCGAAGAGATGGGGATAGATGGAATAATTGTGGACAAAGATGGCAAAATACATACAACATCAAAACTAAGAGGAAAGATTGAGATTAAGAGAAATAACTGAAGGGATGACATCGGCAGACAAGATCCTGCTTATAGCTCTCATATTGCTGTCTGCATCAGGATTTATTTTTATAAAAAAAGCATTCCCGCAGGGCAGCGATGTCGGCATTGAAGTCAATGGAAAACCTGTTTACAGATTGCCTCTAAATAAAGACACAACGGTCCGGGTCATCGGCGCATCAGGAGACACAATAGTAGAGATAAAAAACAGGAAAGTCCGCATAAAAGAGTCGGCTTGTCCGAAACAGATATGCATTCATAACGGCTGGATAGACCGGGGAGCGCTTATATGCCTTCCGAACAAGGTTGTTGTAAGCATCGGCGGCGAAGATAGACAAGATAAAACCATAGATGCAATCACGGGATAAATACCGCATAGCGCTGCTCTCCGCTTATGCCATCGCAATCCACAGCTTCGAAAGCATGCTCCCTACGCCGATACCCTGGCTCAGGCTGGGGATTGCAAACATAATCACGCTTGCAACGCTCGTGCTTTATGGTTTCAGGGCAGCCATGATGGTAACGCTGATAAGGGTGATACTCTCTTCAATATTCATAGGCACATTTCTCGGGCCGGGATTCATCATGAGTTTCGGCGGAGGCGTAGCAAGCACCTTTGCAATGGGGGTTGTATTTTCCATATTTCCGCGCCTTTTCGGCCCTGTTGGATTAAGTCTTATAGCTGCGCTGTTTCATAATGTCGCTCAGCTATTCCTTGCATATTTTTTATTCGTTCAAAAAATAGAGCCGATACTGCTTGTAAGCCCGGTATTGATATTGCTCGGCACAATTACAGGCATAATGAATGGTTTTATCGGACATCTCCTCATCAACAATATCAGGGACAAAAAAGTCAATTCCCCGCACCATTGATTATACGCTTTTTATGTCGTATCATATCTTTAGCTGGTAGCTGTCGGCTGTCAGCCATCTGTTTCTTCAAAAGGAGATATAATGCTGAAGGCAAAAGACCTGATGACCACAGTGGTAATAACGGTCAACCCGGTCACTACAATAGAGGAACTGGCGCGAATCTTTATAGAACATAATATCAGCGGGGCGCCTGTCGTGAATGACGCCGGGGATTTAATCGGCATTGTCACGGAAAACGACCTGATAAGCCGGAACAAGCGGCTTCACATTCCGACCGTAATGAGGCTCTTCGATGCATTTATTCCTATCGAAAATCCGGGCAAACTCGAAAACGAGATAAAACGCATGGCCGCAGCCTCTGTCGGCGATATATGCGTTAAGAAGGTGATAACCGTTACCGGGGACACTTCATCGGAAGACATTGCAACTATAATGTCCGAGAAAAAGGTTCATCTTATTCCGGTTGTTGAAGGGAAAAAAATCAAGGGCATAATCGGCAAGGCAGATATGATCCGGGGAATGCAGAAGTAAATGAATTTGTCTGCTATACTGGTTATATATAATATGCCTTCGGAGGTTTAATGCATGTCTGACTTATACGATGTGATAATTATTGGCGGAGGGCCTGCAGGACTTTCAGCCGCCCAGTATGCGTCAAGGGCAAAATTAAGGACTATCGTAATAGACAAATCCCCAACAGCAGGAGCGCTTGCATACACCCACAAGATAGAAAACTATCCCGGGCTTCCAACGCCGGTCTCAGGCAAAGAGCTTCTTGATATATTCAGGAACCAGGCAATTGCCTTCGGCTCCGAATATATCGAGGCTCAGGTCATAGGAGTAAATTTAAGCAGCAGTGTCAAAGAAGTCTTTACAATGGATAAAAACTTCAGCGGAAAGGCAGTAATACTTGCAACAGGCTCGATGGGGAGAAAGCCGGCAATAAAAGGAGAGGCTGATTTTCTCGGCAGGGGTGTAAGCTACTGCGCTATATGCGATGCGGCATTTTATAAAGAAAAAATCGTATGTGTTGTCGGAGACTCTGAGGAGGCGGTAAAAGAGGCCGGCGTGTTAACAAAATTTGCCGAGACTGTTTATCTGATATCTCCTTCTTCAAAACTAAAGGTCGGGGATGACCACCCCGCATTGCAGGAGAAAAATCTCAAAGCGCTTCTCGCTCAATCGGTTTCAGCGATAGAAGGAACCGATATTGTAGAGCGCATAAGGATGACGGATTCTGACGGAAATGAAAGCATCCTCGAACTTTCAGGCGTATTTGTATATCTTCACGGGAGCAAGCCTATAATTGACTTTCTCGGAGGCGTTGTCGATCTGAGCGAGGAAGAATGCATCACGACCAACAGGATGATGGAGACGTCCATCCCCGGAATTTTTGCAGCAGGCGACATGACATGCGCAGAGGTGAGACAGGTTGTCGTTGCCGCTTCAAACGGCTGTATTGCAGCCCTTTCTGCAGAAAAATACATCTTCCACAGAAAAAGAAGAAAATACGACTGGGGGAAGTAGAAGCTAACCGGGAATCATATTAAAATATCCCAGTCGGTATTTTCGAGAATATTTTTCCTTACCTTTTCTTTCAGCCAACTGTCATAAAAATCTATCGGATTATAATCATCCGAAAGCACGATAGCAGGTGTGCCGCCGGCAAAATGAAATTTTCTGCCAAGCCTTTCCCTTACCGTCTGATCTACAAAGGGATGAACAGGAAAGGTTCTGACAATTTCAGGATTAAATGCCATAGCAGCGCGGCTATGGGCAATAATAGCCAGATTCCCGTATCCTTCTCCTTCTTCCGGTGAAAATAGAGGATAAATCTCCACAGCGCTGAATATTTGTTCGAGGGTCTTTATTATAGATGCGGTCATAAATGTTTCCCTCCTGAGACTCCCCGCCAGGTTCATTGCGAGTATGCCGTTTTCAGTCAGCCTTGCCTTAACTAACCGTAACGCCTCTATGCTCAGAATATGTGCCGGAGTAGTGTCTCCGTTGAAGACATCAAGGATTATGTAGTCATAATTCCTGCCGGTAGTGTTCAGATAATATCTGGCATCTGATATTATCATGTCGCCTGAGAGGTTAAACCCAAAATATTTTTTTGCCGCATCCACAACATCAGGGTCAATATCTACAACATCAGTTTTAATCCCCATCTTTTCATACCACATAGGGGTTATGCCTGCGCCAAGCCCTATTACCAGACAATTCTTCCCTGAAGGGTTCAATCCATACGGCAAAAACTGCATGAGATATGAATACTCATAAACCGACATTCCGATGTTTACATCAATTCCGCCCTGAATCATGCCGTCTATAATTAATTCCCTTGTATGCGCAGTCCCATAAGAGTAATCAACCACTTTCAGCTTTCCATAGAAGCTGTCCTTGCTGAAAACCTCGGTAACCCTTGTTCCATTGGGCATGACCTTAGATTTCAGGACTTCCGTATGGAATAGAAAAAAAGGAACAGCAAGAAGCAGCAGAAAAAACCACTTTTTCCTAAAGAATAGAAAGTAAATAATAGACAGGCAGATCAAAATAAACCCTGTAACTTCAAATATCCTGCCGACCCCGAAGTATGCGATGAAAACAAAACCGGTAAGCACAGTGCCGATAAAACTTCCTGCTGTCGAGACGGCATAAAAGAGGCCTACGGTTCTGCCTATATTTTTCATCTCCCGCGCGGCTATTTTGATAATATATGGAGAGACGCACCCAAGCATAAATAGAGGTGGACCGAACAGCGTCAGAGAGCTCATAAACGCCCCTGAGCGCAGGCCCAATGGCAGACAGAATTTAAGGACAGCGCTCTTCATAAGGGGAATCACCATGACCAGAAACCCAGCCACAAGGATAATTGCGTAAAGGTAGTCGGGAGACTCTCTCCTGTCGGATATTATGCCTCCCACGGCATAGCCTGCGGCAAGAGCGACCAGCGTGACAGTGATAAGCGATGTCCAGACAAAAAGGCTTACTCCAAAGAATGGTCCTATCACGCGCGAACCTAATACCTCAACGACCATAACCAGCGCGCCGCATGTCATAGTCGTCAAAATAAGGTAATAAATAAACGCTGCTGGAAATAAGCCTCTATCTTCTGAAGGGACTGACATTCCTCAGGCTTTCTTCTTTTTCTCAGGAACTGCCATATGCCTTATTATCTTTCCCTCGACAAGATAAACAACCATCTCTGCGATATTTGTTGCATGGTCGGCTATGCGCTCGAGGTATTTCGATATATATGTTATCTTGACAGCCCGCGAGGTAGTCTTTGGGTCCTGTATCATAAAGAACAGGAGTTCATTAAATACCTGCCAGTTGAGATTATCCACAAGGTCATCCCGCGTAAGCACGTCTCTTGCTAAGGATGAATCCCTCTTAACAAACGCATCGAGAGAATCCCTTACCATGCCCTGCGCGATCTCGGCCATCCTCGGTATATCAATGTAAGGCTTAAGCTGCGGCTCTTCGTTTAACTCCAATGCGCGTTCCGATATATCAACGGCAAGGTCCCCTATCCTTTCGAGGTCTGTCGTGATCTTCATCGCAGTCGTGATGAGCCTGAGGTCTCCTGCGCGCGGCTGTCTGAGCGCGATAAGCCTGATGCATTCCTCGTCTATCTCAACCTCAAGGGCGTTTACCTCCGGATCCTTGTCTATCACCTTCACGGCGAGCTTAGAATCCCTTTCGACAAGCGCCTTTATCGAATCTATTATCGCCTTTTCGACCAGTGAGCCGAGTTTTAATACCTTCTCTTTTAAGTCAGCAAGCTCTTTCTCAAATGCAGTCGCCATTTTTCCTCCAAATGTTTAATGTTTGATGCTTAATGTTTAATGAATATGAAATTAAACACCAAACACTAAACATTATCCATTAAACATCATCCAAATCTCCCTGTTATATATTCCTCAGTTAACTTATTCGACGGCGCCGTGAATATTTTATCAGTTTTGTCAAATTCTATAATCTCTCCGAGATACATGAACGCCGTATAGTCGGAAACCCTCGCTGCCTGCTGCATGTTGTGAGTAACTATTATTATGGTCACCTCGTTCTTCAACTCTATTATAAGCTCTTCTATCTTAGAAGTGGCTGTCGGGTCAAGCGCCGAGGTAGGCTCATCAAAGAGGAGTATTCTCGGGTCCGTTGCCAATGCCCTCGCAATGCAGAGCCTCTGCTGCTGGCCTCCTGAAAGATCAAATGCCAGCTTGTGAAGCCTGTCCTTCGCCTCATCCCAGAGCGCGGCACCTCGCAGGGATTTTTCGACCTTTTCATCGAGCACCTGTCTCTTGCTGATCCCTCTTACCCTCAGGCCGTATGCCACGTTTTCATATATGGATTTCGGAAAGGGATTCGGTTTCTGGAAGACCATGCTTATCTGCATCCTTATCTCGATAGGGTCTATCTCCTGAGAGAGGATGTTTGTCTTCTCGGGATAAAGTATTATATCCCCCTCGTATCTGTTATGGGGATAAAGGTCATGCATCCTGTTAAAGCACCTGAGAAACGTGGTCTTACCGCAGCCCGAAGGCCCTATCAAGGCCGTAACTTCCCTTCTTGCTATCGGAAGGTTTATGTTTTTAAGGGCATGGACATCTCCGTAATAAAAATTAAGGTTTTTGACTTCAGCTTTTAGTTCTTTTACCATTTTATCTTCATTCTGAATCTGTATCTGATATAAATTGCAATACCGTTCATGAGCAGTGTCATGACCATAAGCACTATGCCTGCTGCTGCTGCATTAAGCTGAAATTCGTGCTGGGGCCTCGATACCCAGTTAAACATCTGGATCGGCATAACAGTGAATGGGTCCATCAACCACTTAAACGATATAAATGGAAACTCCGAAGAAAACGGCGATGTCGGAAGAAATGCGATAAATGTCAAAGCGCCTACTGTTATTATCGGAGCGGTTTCTCCAATGGCCCTTGAAAGGCCTATAATTACCCCTGTTAGTATGCCGCCGGTTGAGTAAGGGATTATATGAGACTGCACTGTCTGCCATTTTGTCGCTCCAAGGGCATAAGACGCCTCTCTTATCGAATTAGGTATTGCCCTTATTGCTTCTCTTGTTGCCATTATTACCATGGGAAGTATGAGAAGCGCCAGCGCAAGCCCTCCTGTAAGAGTGCTCTCGCCGAATTTAAAGAAATATACGAACAAACCGAGGGCAAGAAGGCCATAGACAATTGAAGGAACGCCTGCAAGGTTTGCGATGTTAATCTCTATAATATCAGTGAGCCAGTTTTTCCTCGAGTATTCCTCGAGATATATCCCAGCTGCAACGCCAAGCGGTATTGCCGCGAACGCCGTTACGAGTAATACAAGAAAACTTCCAACCCATGCAGAGAGGATGCCTGCCTGGTCAGGAAATCTTGAAGGGAAGGAGGTAAAGAATTTATAGCTTAATCTCGGAAAGCCGTTTACGAAGAGGTCTGCCATCAGGGCAAAAAGAAGAACAAGGCCGACCAATGTCGAGAGCAGGCCGGCTACCAGGAATATCCTGTCCCAGAACTTTGTTATAGCTATGCGCTTCTTTAATGTTTGATGTTTAGTGTTTAATGTTTGATTAATAAAGCCCATATTATTTGCCGGAAATATTCCCTTGAGCTGTTTTTACGATCTTTGTAAGAGTCTTTATTATAAGAGTAAGCTCTTCGGTCAACTTTTCAAAATTACTATCATTGCTAAGATAACCGGAATCGCGTAAAAGATTTAGCCAATAATTTGTTTCCCGAGCTTCTTTGGCAGCTATTGACATCTTTGCAACAAAATCTCTTTTGCTTTGTCCTGCCTGCGCTTCTTCAACGTTGGCCCCGATAGATGTTCCACTTCTTAATATTTGCTTTGACATCACAAACTCATTTTTTGAAATTAGATATTTATATAAATCTATAATTTTCAGTGCAAACGAATAACTTATTTTCCGTATATCAACTCTTTCCATATTATTCATTAAGCATTAAACATCGCAGTTCATCAAACATCGCCTTCAATATGCCTCCCTTATCCTCTTCCTCAGCCAAAACCCTATGATATTGAAAACGAGCGTTATAAGAAAAAGTGTCATGCCTGCCGCAAATATTGTCTTGTATTCGATCGTGCCGTGAGGCACATCTCCAAGGCTCACCTGGACAATATAGCCTGTCAAGGTCTGCACAGGTTTCAATGGATTCACAGTAAACGTAGGAAGCATTCCTGCTGCTATGGCAACAACCATTGTCTCGCCGACAGCCCTCGATATGCCGATAATAAATGCCGCTGCAATTCCCGAAAATGCGGAAGGGATTACGACCTTGAAAGCTGTCTGGAGCTTTGTCGCGCCCATCGCATAAGAGCCCTCCCTTATGTGCATAGGAACTGCCTTCATTGCGTCTTCGCTCACAGAGCTTACATACGGGATTATCATTATCCCCATGATTATTCCTGGACTCAGGGCATTAAATCCCGAAAGATCGGGAATAAATTTCTGGAGTATAGGCGTCAGAAAAAGCAGCGCAAAATAACCATAAACAACTGTCGGCACTGCCGCGAGGAGTTCAAGTATGGGCTTTATTACCTCTCTCAATCTATGCGGTGCATACTCGCTCAGATATACCGTGACCGTTAATCCTAATGGAAGAGCGACAATAAGGGCAATGGCTGTTGTAAGGAGCGTGCCTGAGACCAGAGGAAGAATTCCGAACTTGGGCTCAGCAAACAGCGGAGTCCACTGTCTTTCGGTAAGAAATTCTTTTAAAGAGACCTCTTTAAAAAAGCCAAAGGATTCATAGGAGAGGACTACAACGATCCCGATTGTGATGAGTATGGAGGAGAGGGCGCTCAGGAAAAGCACCGTCTCTATTATTCCTTCTTTTATCCTTTTAGAGGTCTTGCGTTTCATATCAATTAATTATCATACTCCGGCATTAACTTCAAGGAGACTTATTATCTCAGACTTATGTTACAGGAATGTTACAAAGGGATTAAAAATGTATTAAGCTGAAAAAAGAGGGCGCCGGAAGCGCCCCTCTTTACGCGTCAAATAAAAATACTGTCTATTTCTTCTCTTCCATCTTCAGCAGCTCTTCTATCTTCATCCCTACTTTTTCTTCTCCGCCGAACATGCTTCCTGTCTTCATCTTAGCAAAACGCGCCTGGGCAAGCTTGTAGGCGTTCGCCGGCAACGGCACGTATTTGACCTGCTTGGTCAGCATATCAGCATTCTTGAGGTAGTATTCGACAAATTCTTTCACCTCAGGCTTTTCAGCGGCAGCTTTCTTATTTACATAGATAAATAATGGCCTCGATAGCGGGCTGTATGAGCCATCCTTAACTGTATTGAGCGAAGGGATTATGGCATTATTCGTCGCAGGGTTCA
>SCSY01000028.1 GCA_004298625.1 Nitrospirota bacterium
GGTGTTCCGGTCTGACTATAAGGGTTCCAATAAGGGAAAATGCCTGTCTCAATTGAACTATAAAAGTAATGGAATACACCATGCCATGATATTGCATCATGTATAGGCCCGTACCCTGAGAGGATAAAAAAATATGCAATAAAAATAAATATGGACGCTATTATTACATGAGCAGAGAGAAGACTATTAAAGTCAAGGATTGCCCTTATCTTTTGTCTAATTTTAATTTCCATAATTTATAAAAATCATTTAATTTTTTAAATTCATCATAAGTCTGAAGTGAAGTTTTTGCCTCCGAGACTACAAACCCTGAATATCCGGCGTTAACCAATAAATTCAAAAAATATGCCGAGTGTTTCGGCGACTGGTGTATATGGGTATGCCATAAGTCAGAGCCATAAAAATATCCGGTCAGATGAATATGAGCTGCTTGGCTGATAACCGGAATGAATGCCTCCTCAAAAATACCGGCGCACTGCATCTGCAGGTGTTCGAGGTCCAAACAGCGTTTCATGCCGAAACGCCTCATGAGTTTCAACGGCTCATGAACTGAATGTGTATTTTCAATACAGACATTGGTTTTAATTTTTCCAAAAACTGAAGCTATGCGCTCCCACTCCCGGTCCCAGAATATATCGTGAAAAACAACTATTTCCGCTTTCAGCTCATCAACCAGTTCAGCTAACAACTCAGGCTCACAACCATCATTGGGGGCATGAACTGCGTAGCGAAAAGAAAATTTCCGGCAAGTTTTTTTTACGCTGCTTAATTTTTGTAAATAATTAAGGTTTGTATATAACTCAACAGCAGAAATACCTGCCCTTTCAACAGCTGAGAGAAATTCTTCATCAGGCGTGCACTTCGCCGCTACTGTCATAGTCTGTCCTTCAAGCATTGTAATTAGAATGTTGCAGCAGATATTTAGATAAAGTTGACATGCATGGGCGGTTTGCCTTCGCCCTTTTTAAAAGCAGCCTTTTTTCCCTTTAAATCCCATAAGAATTCATTAACTTTATGCTGCAGGCACAAAGAACCGCACATGGTCCTCGCATCAAATTTTTCCGAACCTATCAGCCTGACAACCTCCCAATAGCGCTCACTCTGCCAGATCTCCTTAAATGATTTATCCGCAATATTGCCGATATGATATTTTTTATATTTGGAATTAAAGAGCATCCCGCAGGGGGCAACAAGCCCCGAGCCTGAAAACTGCATTATAAATGGAGGGCCATAACACCGGCTGTAGACGCGTTTTCCCCCGCTCAATATCTTGGACCACTTGGCCGTTACCAGATAGTCGTCGTCAGAATATGTCTCGGCTTTCTTTAATATGTCAATCATGTCGTGGTACTTTGAATAATCCACGCCGAGGCTTCCTTTTTCATCATCGCTGCAATGCTTTATTACAAGGTAGTCTACGCCAAGCTCTTTCCCGAGTTTTGTAAGCGGGATGATCTGGTCCGCAAATTCCGGCAGGAGCACCATCTGAAGGCCGATGGTTACAGCAAGCTTATTTTTCCTTTTAATCCTTACCGCTTCCTTAATCGTATTTATAACCTTCAGAAAATGTTCTGTTTTACAGCCGTGTATCGAGGCATACCTGGCGGCGTCCCCTGCAGATATATTAAACCTTAAATAAGTAAGGGCAGGCAGGATCTCTTCCAGCCTGTCGTCTTTCAGTAAACAACCGTTAGTGCCCAACGCCATATCCAGGCCGTTTTGCCTGCCCCTCAATATAGCGTCGTAAAGGTGGGGAGAGCAGGTACTTTCTCCGTCGCTTACAAAACTGACAGCCTTTACGCCTATCTCGGCCGCATCGTCAAGAAATCTGAAAATGACATCTTTAGTCATCTTCTTTTCATCGTTTGACTGGAGCATGCCGTAACAATAAACACACTTGTATGAGCACCGCCTTGTCAGGGCGCAGTCAATGGTGATAGGCGCAATACGTTCGCCTCTCAGCCAGGCATCTACCCTTTCTTTATGCCATGCCAGTTTGTGGCCGTCAAGTATTAACTTTTCCATCGTCTTATATTAAGCTCCTTTTATTCTATGTTCAGGGATATCTGTGCTGACCTATTCAATTTCGTTATGCCGTCTTGCCGTAAGGGAATCCTTAACAAAATCCTTCTTGATATTTGTGCCTTTACTGAAATAAATGTCATTTACGAGCCGTATATAACCCTTCATGACCTTCATAAGCGAAGGGAATGATACGGCCTTTGACACCCCTGAATTCCTCAATGCAAGCCTGTAAGGGACTTCGGCAAAAAGATATCCCCTTTTTACTGTCCTTATAAGGATATCGGTCTGGAAGAAAAATCCCATGCTGCGGTAATTAAGCTCTTTTAAAATTGACTTCCGGTAAAGGACTGTGCCGTTTGTATAATTAAAATTGACCATGAAAGTGGTATTGATAATAAACCTGTAAACAAATGAAAGCGCATTCCTGAATAAGGAGCGCACCCTTTTATTAAAAACAAACGGGATAATCATATCTACCTGCTCCAGCAGTTTGCTATACCTTAAGATTTCCCATGGGTCATTTTCATTATCTCCCGGAAGCATGGTTACCATATCGCCGCTTGCATTATCAACTCCGTCCCAGAATGAAGCGCCGATACCCTGAGGGGTATCGTGATTTATCAGCCTCACGCGGCTGTCCTTCTTCATAACCTCATCTACCAGGGCTTTTGTTCCATCCCAGCTGCCGTCGTTTATAACTATGATCTCTCCTTTAATCCCGAAATCATCAAACGATTTTAATGTATTATCCATGGCCGCAAGAATATTTTTCTCCTCGTTAAGGGCAGGCATTACAATAGATACAAATACGTCCTTCATCTATATTTCCCTGAACATTTCTTTAACAGAGCTAACAATTCTTTTATAGTCAAAATAATATGCGTCTTCAAGGACCGGGCTGTTTGGTGTCGGCACATCGGGGAGTGTTACCCTTTTCACAGGCGCCTTGAGGTATTTAAACGCCTTTTCTGCAACTACTGCGGCAATCTCAGCTGAAACTCCGCATGTTTTCCAGCCGATATCCACTATCACAAGCCTTCCTGTCTTTTTGATTGATTCTATAATTATATCCTCATCGAGTGGTTTTATTGTCCTGGGATCTATCACCTCAACATCTATTCCTTCTGCCTCAAGAGGCTGAACTGCCTTCATCGCCTCATACACCATATTGGAGACAGCCACTACAGTTACATCTTTTCCCTGTCTCCTTACAATACCCTTGCCTATCGGCACTGTATATATTTCCTCAGGCACATACCCTATCTGCTCATAAAGCCACCTGTGTTCTATAAACATCACAGGGTTTCCATCCTGTATGCTTGATACCATTAAACCTTTAACATCGTAAGGCGTACTCGGCATTACAACCTTAAGTCCGGGAATGTGCATAAAGAGCGCCTGAAGCGCCTGTGAATGCTGCGCTGCTGAGCCCCAGCCCTTGCCGATGATGCTCCTTACAACCAATGGCACATTCGTCCTGCCGCCTGTCATATAATACCACTTGGCAGCATGGTTGACTATCTGGTCCATACACATGGGCAGGAAATCCATTCGCATATGAACAAATATCGGCCTCATCCCTGCCATGGCCGCGCCTATCGCAACTCCTGTCATTCCATTTTCTGCGATAGGGAGGTCCATTACCCTGTTTTTCCCGAATTTTTTGTGAAGACCGGCAGTGCTCCCAAAAATTCCCCCGGGGTCATCAACCCCCTCGCCCATTACAAAGACCCTTTCATCCTTCTCCATCATCTGAGATGTCGCCTCTTTTAACGCCTCCCTGAACGTCAGGCCGCGGAGGCCTTCCTTTTGAAGCTGTGCTGCTTTTTCAAACTCTGATTTATCTACATATACCTTAGTCCACGGCATAGTTATTTCCCTCCGCTAAAATAAACATCATCAAAAAGTTCGCTTGCATCGGGAAAGGGACTGCTCCTGCCAAACTCTACTGCCTCATCCATTTCCTTATTTATTTTATCCAAAAGCCTTTTCATTTCTTCTTCACTCATTGCCTTTTTGTCCAAAAGCAGCTTCCTTGTTCTTTCCACAGGGCATTTTTTCAGCCACATATCATGCTCATCCCTCGGCCGGCAGCCCTTTTCAACATCACAGTCAGGCCCGACATGCCCTTTCCACCTGTATGTCCTGCATTCTATGAGCGATGGCCCTCCGCCTGCCCTTGCCCTGTCAACAGCCTCTTTTGCCGCTTCATAGACTGCCGTCACGTCGTTTCCGTCAACCTGTATACCCGGCATCCCATAGCCCCCCGCTCTCTTGGCAATATTGTCATGGGGCTGTCTTGCGGACTGAGGGGAGTTAGTCGCGTAAAAATTATTCTCGCACAGAAAAATAACAGGCAGTTTTTTAAGAGACGCAAAATTCATGCTCTCATGAAAGGTGCCTTCGTCCATGGCGCCGTCGCCAAAAAAAGCTACAGACACAGTATCCGTACCCTTCATGAAAGAAGCAAGCCCAGCGCCTACTGCAATCGGTATTCCGCCTCCGACAATGGCAGTTGACCCCAGTATGCCGTTTTCAGGATCGCACAGATGCATGGAGCCGCCTTTGCCTTTGGAGCATCCTGTTTTTCTTCCGTAGAATTCAGCCATCATACGTTTCATGTCGCTGCCCTTGGCTATGCTGTGCCCATGACTCCTGTGGGTCGAGAATATGTAGTCATCTTTTCTGAGATGTATGCAGACACCGGCTGCAATAGCCTCTTCTCCTATACAAAGATGTACAGGGGTCTTCATATCCTGCCCAGGATAAACCTCGATAATTTTCTCCTCAAATCTTCGGATCCTGAGTATAGTCTCATAGAGCTTTCTCAATACCCCGGCAGATATGCTGTTTACAGCAGATTTCTTTGAAACTGTTTTTGTCTTTTTCTTATTTTTTACCATAAAATTCCTTAATCTTTCCTGCCACATAATTTATTTCATCATCACTCAGATTCTGGTGAACGGGAAGGCTCATGATCTCTTTGGCCTGGGCTTCACAAACGGGAAAATCTCCATTCTTATATCCCAGATACCGACACCCTTTCTGAAGATGTATCGGTATAGGGTAATGAATCTTCGTTTCTATACCGTTTTTCTCAAGGAAACCGGCAAGCTCATCCCTTTTCCTGGCCCTTATTACATAGACATGAAAAACATGTTTTACATTTTTTTTCTTTGTTGGAGTTGAAACAACCTCAGTGAGCTCCGCTAATCTCTCATCATATTTACGTGCATTTCCTATGCGTTTTTCTGTGACATAATCCAGTTTTCTCATCACGTTATTTGCTACTATCGCCTGAATAGTATCCAGCCTGCTGTTATAGGCCAAAAATTCCACCTCGTTCCTGTTTTTAAGACCGTGGTTTCTGAGGAGCATTATCTTTTCATATAATTCGCGGGAATTCAT
>SCSY01000283.1 GCA_004298625.1 Nitrospirota bacterium
GCCCTATAATTTCTTTTATTTCGGCATTATTATAGACAAAAATAAGTTATATGGCAAAGGCTTTAAGATAAAGGAATCATTTTATAAATATACATGCAGTCTTGTTTTTGAAAATGCAAAACCTTATCTCAGAGACGCAGTTATCATTATAGATGGAAGCGGTTCAAAAAGCTTTCGCATGCAATTGCAGCAATACTTGAAGAAAAAAATGAATCAGGGCGATGACAGGCTTATAAGAAAAATTAAGCTTCAGGATTCCGGCAAAAACAATCTGCTCCAGCTGGCTGACATAGTTGCCGGTTCAATAGCAAGAAGTTTCACTTCAAAAACCGATTCAAAATTATACAGGAAGGTAATAAAACACAGAGAGATATATGTTCAGGTCTGGCCAAAATAAAACGGCCCAAATCCTATTCCCTTTCGGGAAATGCGCACCATACGGTGACGATTCGGATTTGAGCCAATTTCCAATTAAATTATGGCATTATAAGAGAGCGGTGTCAAGGGGTAAAATGCTTGATAAATATTTTTATAATTTGGAGCTAAATGGCTGACATTAAATCAAATGAAAGAGAGTCCATGAGTCAAGTAATAATCGTGGTAGGTTTCTGAGGAAATGGGATTGCCGGAGATTTTAAATTAGTGCCATAAAACACGGAGGGAATCTTTAATGAAGAAACGATTGATAGAACTTATCTTCCAAAGAGCGTTTAAATACAGCGAAGAGCCGACATTCAGGCTCGTCTCAGGCAGGATGTCGAATTATTATTTCAACTGCAAGGCTGTCACGCTCCATCCCGAGGGGATGTATCTCATAGGCAATCTTATATTCGATATGATTAACGGCCTGAATATAAAAGGAATAGGCGGTCTCACCCTCGGAGCAGACCCTGTTGCCTATGCAGTCTCATACACATCTTATTTAAAAGGCAGGCCTGTCGAGGCATTTGTTGTAAGAAAGTCTGCAAAGTCTCACGGCACTATGCAGTGGATAGAGGGAGACGTGAGGGCAGGAGACAGGGTTGTGATTGTTGATGATGTCATTACAACAGGAAAATCAACGATAGAGGCGATTACAAGGGCAAAAGAGGCGGGGCTTGAGATAGCAAGGGTGATAAGCCTCATTGACAGGCAGGAAGGCGGCAGGGAGAATATCGAGGCGTTGGGATATGGACTGGAAGCGCTTGTTTTACGAGATGAGGTTATGGAGCTTTACCCCTTCCCTCATTGACTGCTTCATATCAATTCTGGCATTCTAAATAAAGTGGCAAAGAATATCATAGTCATGCTCCTGGGCCTTGTATTTCTCTATTTTATATACACGGCAATAGAATTCCTGACCCCGCTTCCCACCGGGACAAAGACCTCTGAGATCCGGATACCCCAGGGAGCTACCTTCAGGCAGGCAGTTGATATCCTGTCGAAGGAGGGGCTGATAAGAGATAAAAATCTTTTTCTGTTCCTCGGAAGGCTGACGGGTCTGCACAGGAAAATAAGGGCAGGTTACTATTCGATCACCGGCGCTATGAATCCGCTCACTGTCTTAATCCTTTTAAAAAACGGTCAGATTATAGAATATGATATAACTGTGGTTGAAGGGGATTCACTGCTGGAAATAGGAGAGAAACTCTCGGAAAAAAATATTGCGGATAAAGAGACTTTTATAAAATTTTCCAGAGACGAAGATTTTTTGCAGACATATAACATTAACGCTCCGTCGCTTGAGGGTTATCTTTTTCCTGATACATATA
>SCSY01000408.1 GCA_004298625.1 Nitrospirota bacterium
TATCCGATGCTTAAGCCGTATGTCGAGGTTTTTGATTACAGCAAATATAACCTTGTGGAGCCTGTAGTAAAGCCAAAAAACATGACGATTGACGAAGTCAGGACTGAACTTGGACTTGCCTCGCGCAATTTTTATATGGATAAATTGAGAAACCTTGACAGGATGACGCCTGAAAAGCAGGAATTCATGATTAAGGTGACAAAACTTATTGCATCAAATTCCTATCTTGCAGAACATATGCAGGGAGAGATGCCCGAGGAGATTAAGAAGTTCCTGGACAGAATAACCGTCAAGACCAAAAGTTAAAGAAAAAATCAAAATGCAGGACTCGTTCAAGAGGCAGATTGATTACCTCAGGATATCCATCACAGACAGATGCAGCCTGAAATGCATATATTGCTCCCCTGATAAAAAGCCTGAATACTTCAAACAATCTGAGATTCTCACAGCAGATGAGATCATCAGGTTTGTGCGCATAGCCAGCAAACACGGGTTAATGAAGGTGCGCTTAACAGGCGGCGAACCCCTGATGAGAAAAGACCTGTTATCAATTATTTCAGGGATTAAGAAAATCGGGATTCGCGACCTCAGTTTAACTACAAACGGGCTTATGCTTGCTGAAATGGCAGGCGCATTAAAAAAAGCAGGACTGAACCGTGTGAATATAAGCCTCGATACCCTCGATCCGGACAGGTATTTCGCCATGACCCAGGGCGGCGACATAAGGCGTGTTTGGGAGGCTATTGAGGAAGCGAAAAAAGCAGGGCTTAATCCCGTAAAGCTCAATGTCGTCCCGATACGCGGGATTAATGACGATGAGGTTGTGAAATTCGCGTCTCTTACCTTTGACAATGATTATCACGTAAGATTTATTGAACTCATGCCTGCGGGCGAAGACAGGGCATGGAAGAAAAAGGCATGTGTAAAAAAGCCTGAACTTATAGAAAAAATATCAGAACTCGGCGAACTGATTCTCCTTGAGTTCAAGGGCAAGGGCCCTTCGAGAAACTATCGCCTGAAGGGGGCAAAGGGGATCATAGGTTTTATCAGCCCGATAAGCGATTGTTTTTGTGATTATTGCAACAGGCTCAGGCTGACTGCCCAGGGGAAGATAAGGCCATGCCTTTTCTCTGATATTGAAATTGATATAAAAACCCCTATGAGAAACGGAATATCCGATGAAATATTGGAAAAACTTTTTTTAAGCGCAGTGGCTGTAAAACCCGCGGGACATTATCTTGACGATAGTAAGCCTTTTAAGGGTATTCCTGCCATGTCAAAGATAGGGGGCTGAAGATAAGATGGGAATGCTTGAGGATAACGAATATCTCGAAAATTTAGACAAAAAATACATCTGGCATCCGTTCACCCAGATGAAGGACTGGATCGAGGAAAGACCTGTTATCATTTCTGAAGGC
>SCSY01000284.1 GCA_004298625.1 Nitrospirota bacterium
GGTCCCCGACAGGTCTTTTGTGGCCGGTATCCCTGCCAGGATAAAAGGAGAGATAACGCTTAAACAGATGTTCTGGGTGGAGCAGGCTCCAAAAGGTTATGTCGAAATGGCAGGGAGATATAAAAAAGGGCTTATAAATATCCTTTGACAATTATATTTTTAAATACAAGGAGGACTCAACTTTGAAGCATAAACCAATTCAATTAACCCCTCACCTGACTCAATTGGGGACCAGCAGTTTCCCGGTCTATTTATCCATGGGAGAGGAGGGAATGATTATCGAAGGCGGCACAGGCCCCACCTATGAAATCATTGTCTCTCAAATAAAGGCCATGGGTATAGACCCCATGAAGATCAAATATATAGCCTTGACACACACTCATGGCGACCACGTGGGTGCAGTTCCCAGGTTTAGAAAATTATGGCCTCACATAAAGGTTCTGGCAGGCGCAACTGCCGGCAAGTTCCTGAAGAAAGATCGCTTTGTAAAAGATTTCCTTCCTTCAGATAAGATGATTGGAAATCTGCTCCTGGAAAGGGGGGATATCGATCAATTGCCTGATGAACTTGATGAATATAGATTTGAGGCTGATGCTGTTCTGGATGAAAGCGCAGTAATAGATCTGGGAAAGGGCGTCAAATGGACGGTCTATAATACCCCCGGACATTCCCCATGTCATATCTCTTTTTATGAGGAACTGGAAGGCACAATCGCGATCGGAGACATAACGGGTTATTATGACCCGGCCAAGGATATCTTCTGGCCTAATTATTTTTCTTCTCTTGAACATTATTGCGACAGCATTAAAAAGATGCTTTCGGTTCCTGCCAATAGAGCTATCCTTAGTCATAACGGTCAGATATCGTATAATATTAAAGAATATTTCAAGAAAGCATTAAGGGCTACAGAGGCCTACCATCTTGAAATCCTGGATAAGATAAAAAAAGGAGAGGATGATGATAAGATATCATCTGAAAAGGCAGACTGGATTTGCAGCATTGGCGCCCTTGCCACTTATAATGTGCTTACATTTTTATGTAAGATGCTGATCAACAACTCCAGGGCCAGCCAGGAAAAAAATCTCTTCGACTATTAACCTTGCCCTTTGTTCGCTTGCTCTCTACCTTACGCCATAGGAGAGAGCATGAATTTATTATTCCCTTTACATGTAACCTCTTCATAATACTTAAAATCTTTTCTTTAAAGTAACCGCATAATTCTACCGATACATAGATAGGAAAAGCGCTGTCATTTCCTGTGCATTTCAGGTTTCTACTATTGAAACCATTTGACGTAAAAGGAGGTATTTGCAAATGATTGATCCAGTTAGCGGCTCATTACCGGTTTCCGCCAAAGATGCCACCGCCCCCATTTTGCCTTTATCTCGCACAGATAACAGCAAAGTTGGCGGCAATAATTCCAGGGACGCAGCAATTCCGGTAAAAAAGTCAAACGCGGCACTTGAAGATATTGATAAAAAATCAAGAGAATCAATAGAGCGAACCGTTCAGGCGCTAAAAGAATACGTGGAATCGAACAACACGTCTTTAAAAATTCAGGTC
>SCSY01000285.1 GCA_004298625.1 Nitrospirota bacterium
GCGCGTAACCGACCCGAATCCCGAGGATAAATACCAGGCGATTGCAAGGTACAGCCGCGACCTCACAGAACTTGCCAAAAAAGGAAGGCTTGACCCTGTTATCGGAAGGGATGATGAGATAAGGCGCATTATTCAGGTGCTTTCAAGGAGGACCAAAAATAATCCTGTTGTTATCGGCGAGCCGGGAGTCGGAAAGACCGCTATTGCAGAGGGCCTGGCGCAGAGGATTATAGCGGGAGATGTGCCGGAGACATTAAAGAATAAAAAAGTGGTTGCGCTTGATATGGGAGCGCTTGTGGCAGGTTCAAAGTTCAGGGGTGAGTTTGAAGAGAGGCTTAAGGCGGTCCTTAAGGAGATCGAGCAGGCCGAAGGGAAGATAATTCTTTTTATAGATGAGCTTCATACCGTTGTCGGCGCAGGCGCTGCAGAAGGCGCGATAGATGCGTCCAATATGCTCAAACCCGCCCTTGCGAGGGGAGACCTGAGATGCGTCGGCGCAACGACCCTCGATGAATACAGAAAACATATAGAGAAAGATCCTGCGCTTGAAAGAAGGTTCCAGCCTGTTTACATAAAAGAGCCTACTGTCGAGGACACTATATCCATTTTAAGGGGGCTGAAGGAAAAATACGAGGTGCATCACGGCGTCAAAATAAAGGACGCCGCACTCATCTCGGCTGCTGTTTTATCTCACAGGTATATAACCGACAGGTTCCTGCCGGACAAGGCAATAGACCTTATAGACGAGTCTGCGTCAAAACTGCGGATGGAGATAGACAGCATGCCTGTCGAGCTCGACGAACTCGAAAGGAAGCTCCGGCAGCATGAAATAGAAAAACAGGCTGTTATGAAAGAGGACTCGGATGACGCAAGAGACAAATTGGAAAAGATAAAAAAAGAGATGGCGGAGCTCCAGTCCAAAAGAGATGAGCTCAGGGCCCAGTGGCTGAGCGAGAAAGAGATAATAGCAAAGATAAGGGACATTAAGGAGCAGATAGAAAAAACAAAGATAGAATCCGAACGCGCGGAGCGCGAGGGCGATCTGACAAAGGCATCGGAACTAAGATACGGCAGGCTTCTTGAGCTTCAGAAAGCGCTCGAGGCAGAGAACAAAAAACTTTATGCCGCGCAGGTAAGAAGGAAAATGCTCAAGGAAGAGGTCGATGAGGAAGACATTGCAGAGGTTATTTCCAAGTGGACCGGCGTGCCTGTTTCAAGGATGCTCGAAGGAGAGGTCCAGAAATTATTGAAGATGGAAGAAAGGCTCAGGCTCAGAGTTGTGGGTCAGGGCGAGGCCATAGACGCCGTCTCAAATGCCATAAGGCGTTCGCGCGCGGGAATTCAGGACCCGAACAGGCCTATCGGCTCGTTCATATTCCTCGGGCCTACAGGCGTCGGAAAGACAGAGCTTGCGCGTGCCTTGGCTGAATTTTTATTTGACGATGAGAATGCAATGCTGAGGATCGATATGTCCGAATATCAGGAGAGGCATACGGTCTCAAGGCTGATCGGCGCGCCTCCGGGTTATGTGGGCTATGAAGAGGGCGGCCAGCTTACAGAGGCCGTCAGGAGAAGACCCTATGCAGTAATACTCTTTGACGAGGTGGAAAAAGCGCACCCGGAGGTCTTCAATCTCCTGCTCCAGGTATTGGATGACGGAAGGCTCACGGACGGGCATGGACGCACTGTTGATTTCAGGAATGCGGTCTTAATCATGACATCGAATATAGGAAGCACTCACATACAGGAACTCCTGACGGAGAGGGCCAAGAGACCCATGGCATACTGGGGCACGAGCGAGGGAGAAGACAATAAGGATTTAAAAGATAAGGTAATGGCAGACCTGAAGGCATTCTTCAGGCCCGAGTTCATTAACAGGGTCGACGAGATTATAATCTTTAACCCGTTGTCGCTGCAGCTTTTAAAGCAGATTGTCGTGATACAGATCGAGAGGATGAAAAAGTTTATAAAAGAAAAAAACATTGATATAACCCTTACGGACGCTGCAAAAGAGCACCTTGCCCAGATCGGGTTTGACCCTGTTTATGGAGCAAGGCCCCTGAAGAGGGTCCTGCAGAAAGAGATACTTAATCCTTTGGCCCTTAAGATGCTCGACAGGACTTTTAAGGAAGGGGATGTTGTCGAGGCTGATTTCAAAAAAGACAAGTTTGTTTTCAGCGGCATTGCTGAGTCAAAGGCAAAGAAGGAGAAGGTAGGAGTGTAAAATTTTCACGGGCATCTATGTTATAATTTCAAAGGGTATGAAAAGGGTTTCATAGCCGCGCAGGTTAAAAATATCGTATGAAGATAGCGCTCATTATTCCAAGAAACACCGATGAAGGCGAAAAGAGTTTTTATGACTATAAATTCTTTTCCACATTCCTGTTTTCCAAAAAGTATTTTTCATATCTCCTTGCCGTTCCTACATTGGTGTCACTGACTCCTCCGGAACATGAGATCAGGGTATTTGATGAAAACATAGAAGACGTTGATTATAACTGGCCTGCGGACCTTGTGGGCATCACCGTAAGGACCTTGTTCGCAAATAGGGCCTACAAGATAGCCGATACTTTCCGCGAAAAGGGCGTAAAGACTGTTTTGGGCGGCATCCATCCGTCAATGTGTACGGATGAGGCTCTGGAGCACTGTGATACCGTTGTTATCGGCGAGGCTGAATATGTCTGGCAGTCTCTCTTGCAGGATGCTCAGAGCGGGAATCTCAAAAGGACCTATAAGGCCGACAGGCAGGCTGACTTGACAGCCTCTCCGCTTCCGGGCAGGTTTGCCCTTTCAAAAAACCAGTATTTTGCGGATATTGTGCAGACCACAAAGGGTTGCCCGTTTCATTGTGAGTTCTGTTCGGTCCATGCCTTTGACGGGACCAGGATAAGGAATAAAACAGTCGGGCAGGTTATAGAAGAGAT
>SCSY01000344.1 GCA_004298625.1 Nitrospirota bacterium
CCGGAATGGGTTTGCAATGCCTAAAAGGATAGTATTTTTTTTCAGGACGGTCTTCAACAAAAGAGACTATATCCGCTTTGGCTTCGATATCATCAGAAGTAGAGGTTATGCTGTTGAAGCTTGGGATTTTTCGCCCGTTCTCCGAGCGAACTATTATAGAAACTATACTCCGCCGGACCCTGTGGATTTTGATGGGCATAAGTTATATACCCATCGTAAACAAATCGTTGATGCCGTATCAGGTCTTTCAAATGAGGATATTGTGGTCTGTTTTGTCGGGCTTGATCGGGATAGCGCTTTTATTTATAAGCTGTTGGAAAAGAACAATATTCCCTTTGGATTTTGCCTTCTTGGCTTATTGCCACAAATTAATACGCATCAGCGCATAATAAAACGACTGTACATACTTCTACCAAATCCTGTTGTTTCTCTAAGAAATATGTTAGTCCGTTTACGGCTGGGCATGCTCGCATGGATGGGGCGCTCCCAGCGGACCACTTCCCCTCATTTTATGATGATTGGAGGGGGGGCGGCAAAAAAGGATTCTAGATGCTCTGCATTGGACCCCGCAAAAGTTATTAAGGCTCATGCGCTTGATTATGACCGTTACCTGGAAGAGGAGAAACTGGCGCACCTCAATGAGGGGGCGGCAGTGAGAGGCTATGCACTGTTTTTAGATGAGGATGTACCCTTCCATCCAGATTACTTGCACAGCGATACCAGTCCGTATTGTACTGCAGATAAGTACTATGGCGAACTTAATAAGTTTTTTGATTCTTTTGAGCGGGCGACGGGTCTGTCAATAATTGTTGCCGCGCACCCTAGAGCTGATTATAAAAAGCGCGGTAACCCCTATGGAAATAGAGAACTTGTTTTTGGCAAAACGATTTATTTCACGAAATATGCAGAACTCATATTAGCGCATGCCAGCACATCTCTGAATTTTGCGATACTCTACAAAAAGCCTGTCATCTTCATGGATTCATTGGAATACAGCATGCGATTTCGGCAGGGAATTCATAATGCCGCGTCAGCCTTTGGCCAAAAGCTCTTAATCGTTTCCGAAGAGCATATTTTTCAGTTGCGGGATTTATCAGTTAATAATGATCTATACGAACGATATAAAAATTCTTATATCAAAGAGTTGGGGACGCCGGATAAAATGTGTTGGGACATCTTTTGCGATTATGTAGATGAATTAAATTAACAGAGAAACTTGTTTTATGCCGAAAGCCCTTATCACTACCGTTCCGTTCGCGGACAAGAACCGTCTTCCCATCGAGTTGCTGGAGTCTGCAGGCATTGACTACTTGGTCAACCCCATCGGGCGCAAGCTGAAGGAAGATGAGTTGGCTGAAATGCTGGCTGACTTCGATGTCATTATCGCTGGCA
>SCSY01000286.1 GCA_004298625.1 Nitrospirota bacterium
TTAAGCGGTTCATAAATCTCCTCCTTGTCTGGATTTTAATCTGTGAGGTAAAAAAAGCTATAAAATCATCCCTTCTACTACCTAAAGAAATACCAGAAGAGACAAGTAATGTCAAGTTTTTTTCAGCAAATATCACTTATAATCAGCGCAGGAGTTCGTCTGTTTTTTTCAGCCTGTAGGCAAATTCCTTCAAGAACATGAGCGCTATCTTCGGCTCTTCCCTTAGGAGAGTCTCGAAATTTTCGGGCGTTATGGAAATGACAACGGTGTTATCCTCTTCCGCCTGAGCGCTCGTGGTCCTCGGGGTCCCGATTAATAAGGCCATCTCCCCGAAGTATTTACCCTTTTGCATAATGCCGAGTGTCTGCCCTTTCTTCTCAAGCCTTACACTGCCTGCCATAACATAAAACATCTCATTGCCTTTTTCTTCCTCTTGAAATATATATTCTCCGGCATTAAAAGTTATTCCGAATCTGTTCCTGAGTTTTCGTAAAGCCCTGTCGGTGCGCACTTCATAGAACAACCTCCTGAGCAAAAGGACATCTTTTCTTCTCAGGTTGGCGATCACTTCCGCGCCGAAAAGAAGCACGGTGAAAGAGTAGTAAATCCATATAATTATTATAAAAAGGGCCTTTAAGGAGCCGAAGGTAATGCCGTATTGCGGGTTGTATGAAAGGAACAGGCCGAACAAGGGCCTGATTATGCTCCATAAAAAAATAGTAACGACCGAGCCCGCGAGTATATAAAATAATGAGACCCTCACAGGAGTAAATACAAAATAAAACAACGACATTATTACCGCAATGAGGCAATATGAAGCAAGGTCGTAAAGGATCGTGCTGCCTCCGAGAACAAGAAATCTTTTGAATGTCATATTGAAAAAAATAATGCCGGTGAGAAGGGATAATGTCAGGAGTATTACGCTCATGTCCAGAAGCTTGGTCTTTAAATAGGACGGCCTTTCTTCCACCTTGAAAATGTCAAAAAAGGCAGTGCGCAAAGTTCCTATTAACGGCATCGAAGCCCATAAAAGGGCGGCCATGCTCAACAAGCTCCATATCCCCTTATGCCTTGCCAGCGCATAAACCTCTTTCAAGATGGCCTCGCTGTAGTAAGGAATGAACTGGGAGGTAAGCATTGTAAGCCTGCTCATAACAGCCCTTGACGAGGTTATAAAAAAACTAAGCGAAAAAAACAACAAAAGCAGCAGGGGGATTAACGCAAAGAGCGAATAGTATGCAAGCGATGCAGCCGCGGAAGAATTGTTGTTCCCGGCAAATGACTTTATGGACTGCCAGAATACAGTAGAAATCATGCCGAGCTTATCTTTAATATTAAACCGCATTTTTTAAAAGTTTATATTATTTTTGAATAAATGTCTTGCAAAATCAATAGAGGAAGAGTATAAAATACATTCATGATAAAAGATAAATCCGAGGCAGGCATTCCAAAAGGCTTTCTTTTTTCCGTAGCAGAGGCTGCAATTAAAAAACCAGGCAGGAAGGACATAGCCCTGATATATTCCGAGAGCGAGGCAAA
>SCSY01000287.1 GCA_004298625.1 Nitrospirota bacterium
ATATTCATAGACCTTCGGGACAGAAGCGGACTCTGCCAGGTTGTATTCAGCCCTGACATTGCAGGAGACGCACATACAAAGGCGCATGATCTTAGGGCTGAATATGTAATATCTGTCAAGGGCGAGATAAGGAAAAGACCTAAAGGAACGGAAAACGCCTCTCTCCCTACGGGAATGATAGAGCTGTATGTCCAGAACCTCGAAGTCCTTAATGAGGCATCTCCCTTGCCTTATAACATGGAAGAGGCCGCTGATGCAGGAGAAGCTCTCAGGCTTAAGCACAGGTATCTTGACCTAAGAAGGCCGGAGATGCAAAAGAACCTCATAATGCGCCACAGGGCAGCAAAGGTTATGAGGGACTTCCTCGATGAAAAAGGATTCCTCGAAATCGAAACTCCGATGCTCACAAAATCAACACCAGAGGGCGCAAGGGATTATCTTGTGCCGAGCAGGTTGAATCCGGGACATTTCTATGCGCTGCCCCAGTCGCCTCAGCTTTTTAAACAGATACTGATGGTTGCGGGAATGGAAAAATATTTCCAGATAGTGAAATGTTTCCGCGACGAAGACCTTCGCGCAGACCGCCAGCCCGAGTTCACGCAGGTTGATCTGGAAATGTCTTTCATTGACAGGGAAAACATCCTTTCACTGATGGAAGGAATGATGAAAAAACTTTTTAAGAATGTTCTAAGCATTGATATCGAAACACCATTCCAGAGACTGAGCTTCCATGAATCAATGGAACGGTTCGGCAATGACAAGCCTGATTTGAGGTTCGGCATTGAGCTTAAGGACATGGCCGATCTTGCCCTAAAGGGTACTTTCAAAGTATTTCTCGATGCGCTGAATGACAGGGGAATGGTAAAGGCGATCAACGGAAAGGGAATGGCGGGGCTTTCGAGAAAAGAGATAGACACGCTTACGACAGAGGCTCAGTCATTCGGCGCAAAAGGTCTTGCATGGATAAAGGTCAAATCCGCTTCAGGCGGAGGCTTTGAATCCCCGATAGCAAAGTTCTTCCCTGAAGAGGTTTTGAGAATGATGGCCGGGAGGCTTGGGGCTGAAGATGGCGATTTAATGATGTTCGTAGCTGATAAGCCAAAGGTGACTTATGATGTTTTAAGCAGGATGCGGCTTAGCCTCGGCGAGAGATTAAATCTTATCAGTCCTGGGTATAAATTCGCATGGATCCTCGATTTCCCTCTGCTTGAATGGGATGAAGAGGAATCAAGGTTTCAGGCAATGCATCATCCTTTCACATCGCCTATGGATGATGACATTGAGAATATGCTTACAGGAAATATTAATGATAAGGATTTGCTTTCATCCCTGAAGGCAAAGGCTTATGATATTGTCCTTAACGGTTATGAGATTGGGGGCGGAAGCATTCGTATCCACAGGCAGGATGTCCAGAAAAAGATGTTCGAGGTTTTAGATATATCTGAAGAAGACGCAAAGATGAAGTTCGGATTCCTTCTCGACGCGCTTCAGTACGGCGCGCCTCCTCATGGAGGGATCGCCCTCGGCCTCGACAGGCTCGTGATGATAATGGTCGGCGCGACTTCAATAAGAGATGTCATCGCCTTCCCGAAGACCCAGAAGGCCTTCTGCATGATGTCCGGCGCTCCCTCAACGGTCGAACCAAAACAACTCCGCGAGCTGCATATCAAGACCGATGTGCCGGTGGAGTAGGAAGCTTACAATTTCTCATACGCCTCTATTCTGTTTTTCCTCCTCGCAAGTTCGCTGCTGTAGTGCGCGCCTACCGTTTCCGCGTGTTCTTTAACCCACTCGGTCAGCCTGGTCTGTCCAACAGGATGTGAATTCGTATAGAGGAGATTCGCCATCAATCCCTCGATCTCATCACGCGTTATTGTAACATCGCCAAATATTTTTCCCGCAATGTAACCAACACAATAGCCGATAAATGGCGGAATATAGACAACCGGCCTTTCTTTGCCGATAGCCATGCCTATCTCGCCGACCAGTTCCCTGTATGTAAATGTCTCGGGTCCTATCGCATCAATAATTACATTTTCTTTTTCCTGACCTTGCTCTACAGCAAGCTTTGCGAGGTCATCCACATAAATAGGCTGGAGCTTGTAATTCCCGTCGCCGAATACGCCGAATACGGGAAACTTTCTTAAAAACCATGCAATGTTGTTTATCAGGATATCTTCTTTGCCGAACAAGACTGCGGGTCTGAGGATCGCATAAGAGATACCTGATTTGATCAATGCCGCTTCAATCTTCGCCTTCCCGCTGAAATACTCGAAGGGCGAATCTTCGGAGGGATTAGTTATGCTTATGTGGACTATTCTTTTTATTCCGGCCTTCCCGGCTGCCTTGAATAACTTAAGAGAGTTTTCAACCGCTTCCGAATAGGCAAATGAGATGCCGTCTTTATAATTAAATCGCACCCAGTAGTTGTTATATAAAACTGTAGCGCCTCTCAGCGAATCAACGAGTTTTTCAGGATTATCGAAATTATATGGATAGGCTTTTAACCTTTCTCCAAACGGGTTTTCCCTGTGAAGCGAATTCGTCAGTGTTCTTACCTGATACCCTGCATCGAGCAGCCTCTTTGCAACGTATTTGCCGGAAAAACCGAATGCACCAGTTACGACATGTATTTCATTAGAAGCCATAATACCTCCAGCATCATCTGTTAAAATTATCCGCCAGTGCATCGCCCTTGTCAATCCCCTCTCCTCACAGATATAATAAGTGCTGATAAATAAGACAAGGGCATTGCATTCATTGCGCCGATATTCCGACAACCCCCTTTAATCCCCCTTAACAAAGGGGGACTGAGGGGGTTGTGAGGCAAAATACCTCAGAGGTCGCTTCGACCGAGAATGAGCGAGGATACTGTGCCCTGTCTTTAAGAGGAGAAAGCTTTGGACGAAAGATACGACCCGCAAAAAGTTGAACTGAAATGGCAAAAATACTGGGCTGAGAGAAATCTTTTCAAAACAGAACCGGACACTTCAAAGAAGAAATTCTACTGCCTCGAGATGTTCCCTTATCCTTCAGGCAAAATCCACATGGGACATGTCCGCAACTACGCCATCGGCGATGTCATAGCAAGATATAAAAGAATGAGAGGGTTTAATGTCATCCATCCTATGGGATGGGATGCATTCGGAATGCCTGCTGAAAATGCCGCAATAAAAGAAGGAACCCATCCTGCAAAATGGACTTATGAAAATATCGCGTACATGAAAAAGCAGCTCAACCGCATGGGCCTGAGCTATGACTGGGACAGGGAGGTCACGACATGCAGCCCGGAATACTACAAGTGGAATCAGTGGTTCTTCATCAAGATGTACGAAAAAGGGCTTGCCTATAGGAAAACGTCATTTGTTAACTGGTGCCCTTCATGCGCAACGGTCCTCGCAAACGAGCAGGTTATTGACGAAAAGTGCTGGAGATGCGATACAACCGTCATTCAGAAAGAGCTTGAGCAGTGGTTTTTCAGGATCACACACTATGCGGAAGACCTCCTTAAGGCGTGTGATGATTTGAAGGGATGGCCAGAGAAGGTAGTCCTTATGCAGAAAAACTGGATAGGCAAGAGCGAGGGGCTTGAGGCGGATTTCAGGATAGACGGGATGGATGAAAAAATCAAGATATTCACGACAAGGGCCGACACCCTCTTTGGAGCGACATTTGTCTGTCTTGCGCCTACGCACCCGCTTTCCGGGAAACTTGTTTCTGATAAAAATGCATTAAAAGAAGTAAAAGAGCATTATGGAAAGATAGATGAGAAGATAGGTTTATTTACCCGGCATTATGCGATAAACCCTGCTAACGATGAAAAGATTCCGATTTACATAGCAAACTTTGTTCTCCTGGAATATGGGACAGGAGCGATAATGTCTGTGCCTGCCCATGACCAGAGAGACTTTGAATTTGCAAAAAAATATGGACTGCCGATAAGGGAAGTAATAGAACCGGAGCAGAAGTCGGAAGTCGGAAGTCAGAAATCAGAACAGCTTGAGTCTGCTTTCGAAGAAGATGGCGTACTCCTCAATTCAAGTTCATACAGCAAGTTGAGAAGCGATGTTGCAAGAGCAGAGATAGCAAAATTCATAGAGAAAAAAGGGCTTGGCAAAAGAGTAGTAAACTATAAACTGCGCGACTGGGGAGTATCGAGACAAAGATACTGGGGGACTCCAATTCCCATAATATACTGCGATAAATGCGGTGTTGTCCCGGTCCCTGAAAATGAGCTGCCGGTAATCCTTCCCGAGGATGTAAAGTTTACCGGTACCGGCGGTTCACCATTGAAAGAGTCAGATAAATTTTTGAATGTGACATGCCCTAAGTGCAAAGGAAAGGCAAGACGCGAAACAGACACTATGGATACCTTTGTAGATTCATCGTGGTACTTCATCGCATATTGCTTAAAAAAAGGGACTGGGGACTGGGGATTTGGGATTGGTAACAAAAAAAATGCTATCCCCCAACCCCCAAACCCTAACCCAATAGATTACTGGCTTCCTGTTGACCAGTATATCGGAGGGGTCGAGCATGCGGTCCTTCACCTCCTCTACTCAAGGTTTTTTACCCGTGTTATAAAAGACCTTGGGATCATTAACTCTCCGGAGCCGTTCACAAATCTTCTTACGCAGGGGATGGTATGCAAGGAGACCCTTAAATGCCCTGAACACGGATGGGTCCTGCCGGATGATGTGAAAAATGAAAAATGCGTGAAATGCGGGAAGGCTGTTGAGAGGGGAAGGGTTGAAAAGATGTCAAAATCAAAAAAGAATGTCATAGACCCTGACCACCTGATTAATAAATACGGCTC
>SCSY01000288.1 GCA_004298625.1 Nitrospirota bacterium
TTTTGCGGATATTGTGCAGACCACAAAGGGTTGCCCGTTTCATTGTGAGTTCTGTTCGGTCCATGCCTTTGACGGGACCAGGATAAGGAATAAAACAGTCGGGCAGGTTATAGAAGAGATAAAGGACATT
The DNA here is from genome assembly GCA_004298625.1 of Nitrospirota bacterium. Taxonomy (GTDB): domain Bacteria; phylum Nitrospirota; class Thermodesulfovibrionia; order Thermodesulfovibrionales; family UBA1546; genus SCSY01. Next base: position 131 of record SCSY01000288.1, read on the forward strand.
AATAAAGATGCTCCTTTGTCTTTCAAGAAAAGGTCCATATTCTTTGCCGATGACAATATAATTGCCAACAAAAATTTTGCCCGTGAATTGTTTAAGGCCTTAAAACCTTACAATCTCAACTGGTCCTGCCAGGCGTCCATAAATATCGGGCAGGATGACGAGACCCTCAGCCTGATGAAAGAAAGCGGATGCGGGGCTATTCTGGTCGGGCTGGAATCCATATCCGAAAAAAATCTGTCCTGCATGGAAAAAGGGATTAACCTCAAGCATAATTACGCGGATGCGATTAAAAATATACAGGCGCACGGGATCCTGATCCACAGTTCGTTCATACTGGGATATGATTTCGAAACGCAATCCACTTTTGACGAGCTGATTAATTTCATAGAGGGAAATAACCTGCTGATGCCCTTGATCAATATACTTACGCCCTTCCCTGGAACAAAGCTTTTTAAGCGCCTTGAACAGGAGGGCCGGATTATCCACAAGGACTGGAGCAAATATGACGCAAAAAATGTTGTCTTTAAGCCGTCACTGATTACAAAAGAAGAGTTGCTTGAGGGGCACAAAAAGGTGATTCAGGCTGTTTATTCTTTTGATGCCATTTATAGAAAATTAAAATATTACTGGGACATTGATTTCTGGAAGCATTCCAATGAGGTTGACCCGTTAAAGTTCAAATATCGTTTTCTCTTTGCGCTCAGGCTTTTCACCCTGATCTTTTCCCTGAATTTCAGAAGGACAGGGTTTATCTTTAAGATACTGCCGAAGGTGTTTAACAAACGCGTGAGGATTTCGACAATTCTAACCCTGATGGCCTATAACGACTACGCCTACAGCACATAAGAGATCGCAGGGTCATTTCATTCTTTCATCCTGTCTTTTAAGAGAGCGTTTAATAGGGGCATGTTTTTATGTAAATTCTTAATAAACATGTTTCCGGTGCTTGACAGTGAGGATATAAACAATATGCCGCGTTGTATCAAGCTCATACACAATACGGTAGTTGCCAACCCTGAATGAAAATTCGCCTCTGTGATTGCCGACCAATGGCTTGCCTTCCGCTGGGTTTTCAGAAAGGAACTCTATTTTGGAAAGAACCCTGTTAAAGAGTTTCCTGTCCGATTTTAAAAAACACTCAAGGTCTGATTCTGCCTCTTTCGCAAGCTCTAAAGACCAGGTCATTTAATCTTAAGCCTTGATTTGAAAGAACCGAGAGATACTGTTTTGCCTTTTCTTACCTGTTCCTTTGCCCTTGCTATTGCCTCTTTTTCCTCTTTGTGGGAAAGGATATCAAGGGTTTCCATAAGCCCCTCAAATTCATCGGAACTGAGAATAACCGCTTTTTCAACGCCATTTTGGGTTATAGCAAACCGGTCATATTTCTCGTCAACATCCTTCACGATGGCCGAAAGGCTTTTCTTCGCCTCAGCAAGCGGAACTGTCTTTGTCATAAAACCTCCTTGTTGTCTTAGACTATAATTGTAGTCTATTTTATTTTTAATGGCAAGGGCGATTAGGCTGATTACGGATTTTGAAGGCTTGTTGGGTTCAACTCTACTTTTTTATTCCGGGGACACCATACTTAATTGGGAGAATAAAAGGACAGAGTGCAAGTAAGCGGGGAGCTTTAATTCAAAAATTTCTCTATCTCTTTAATCGCCCTATCTACAGCCCCTGCTTTTTCATTATATAATTCTTTAGCCTTATTGCCGACGGCATCTCTTTTTTCCGGGGATTGCAGGAGCTCTTTTAATCTAAAGACAATGCCTGATTCATCAACCTCTATTGCAGCGCCTTTTTCATAGAATTCTTTTGCAAATGGAAAATTCTCCATGTGAGGCCCGCATATTACGGGCTTGGCCCAATATGCAGGTTCCAGCAGGTTTTGTCCGCCGTGTGTTATAAAACTGCCGCCCATGATCGCGATGTCACATGCAGCGTAAGTAGACGAGAGTTCTCCCATCGCATCGAGAATGACTATTTGCCCCTCTGCTCTCTGCTCTCTGCTCTCTGCTTTGAGTTCTGACCTTTTTGCATACTCAAACCCCTTGCTTTTTACCAACTCCTCAACCTCCGTAAACCTCTCCGGATGCCTCGGTGCAATGATTAAGTTTAACTCGGGGAATTCAGTCTTAAGCTTTGTAAAGGCAGCAATGATCAAATCTTCTTCTCCCCTATGAGTGCTGCCTGCGATAATGACAGGATGAGTGATTGCTTTGGTCCATTCAGGAATATTCTCCGAAGGTTTTGTGTCGAATTTAAAGTTGCCGAGGACCCTTATCTTATCTTCGCGCGCGCCGAGGGCCTTTATCCTCTGGGCATATACAGAATCCTGCATTCCGAAAAGGTCTACACATCCAATAATCTCCCTCATGAAAAATTTTATCTTCTTATATCCCTTGAATGAATCATCAGATATCCTGCCGTTCATTATCATCACCGGTATCCCCTGTTTTTTGACCTCCCTGAATAAATTAGGCCAGAGTTCTGTTTCCATTGCAATAAAGAGAGAGGGCTGGATGCTTTTTAATGCCCTCTTCAGTATAAAGACGAGGTCAAACGGGAGATATATCACCTTTGTGTTGTACGGGGTTTTTTCGAGCGCGATCCTCTGGCCTGTATCGGTAATTGTAGAGACAATAAGATTTGCAGAGGGAAATCTTTCCTTGAGCCTTTTAAGTAAAGGTATTGCCGCCATGACTTCACCGACTGAGACGGCATGGATCCAGATTATAGAAGAGTTGAGAGTTGAGAGTTGAAAGTTGAAAGTTCCGAATTTCTCTCTGAGCCATCTGCGCCTGAATTCTTTGGGCCTTTTCCTGTATTCAAACGGCAGGAGAAAGAGCAGCGCGATAAGATAGAGAACGCTATAAATCAGTCTTGGAATCATCGAACTGAAGGTCATGGAGTTTTTTATAGAGGCCGTTTGATGCAAGAAGTTCATTATGTGTCCCTGTTTCAACGATCTTGCCCTTATCCAATACCAGGATCCTGTCCGCCCTTCTTACAGTTGAAAGCCTGTGGGCAATGACAAAAGTTGTTCTTCCCTCCATGAGTGTCTCGAGGGCCTTCTGGACCATCATCTCAGAGGCTGAATCAAGAGATGAAGTCGCCTCATCGAGGATAAGTATTGGAGGGTTTTTAAGCACTGCCCGCGCTATGGAAAGCCTCTGTTTTTGTCCGCCGGAAAGCCTTATTCCCCTTTCGCCTATAAAGGTGTTATAGCCATGGGGAAGATCAAGTATAAAGTCATGCGCAAATGCCGCTTTGGCCGCGCTTACTATCTCTTCTTCCGTTGCCCCTGTCTTGCCATAAACTATATTGGCGCGGACAGTATCGTTGAAGAGTATTATGTCCTGGCTTACAATGCCTATCAGATGCCTTAAGGATTGAAGGGTAGCGCCTGAGATGTCTGTCCCGTCTATAGAGATTGCGCCCTGAGACGGGTTGTAAAACCTTGAGATGAGATCAACGAATGTAGTTTTGCCTGCTCCGCTTTTGCCTACGAGAGCTATGATCTCGCCTTTTTTGGCCCTGAAATTAATGTTCTCCAGGGCGTCTTCTTTTGTGCCTTCATATCTGAAAGAGACATTATTAAAGGCTATGTCTTTGTTTATTCCTTTTATCTCTGTCCTGCCTTCGGCCTCCCTGGCCTCGGCGAGCAGTTTATCTATCCTGGCCAGAGGCGCCTTCGCCTGTTGCAGAGAATTATTGACTCCCACAAGTCTTTTTGCAGGGGTGTATACCATGAATATTGCCGTAAGAAATGAAAAAAACTCTCCGGGTGTTATGTTTGCTTTTATAACGAGTTTTCCGCCATACAGAAAAACAAAGGCAATCCCTATACCGCCGACAAATTCCATCATGAGAGACGTTGCCTCGATTATCCTTGTAGACCTCATAAGCTCTCTGTAAAAGTCCTGATTCTTGTCCCTGAAGCGCGATACCTCGTCTTTTTCGCGGCAGAATGATTTTATAATCTTGATGCCCGAGAAGCTTTCGGCAAGGATCTCGGTTATCTGTGATATTTTTTCCTGGGCCCTCATGCTTACGCTCTTGAGTCTTTTGCCGAGCCTTGAAACGGCATACAGGGCTAACGGCAGAATAATAATCGCTATTAATGTCAGGTCCCATCTCATATACATGGCGACTCCGATAAGCGCTACTATGGTGCAGCTCTCTACAAAGAGGTCTTTTATAGTGAAGGCAAGCAGCCCCTGAAAAGCGCCTGCATCATTTATTATCCTTGAGATCATGGCTCCGGTAGAGTCTTTCCCGAAGAAATTCATCGGCAGGCCGGTTGCGTGGTGATAAAGATTGTTCCTGATGTCCCTCACTATCTTGGCGCCCGCAGACCTCATCAGATAGGACTGGATAAAAGAAAATACGCCCCTGGAAAGATAAACTACAAGTATCGCAGCTGAAATCAGCAGCAGGGCTTCGCCGTTCTTTTCTACAAATACCTTATCTACCGCCGGCTTGGCAAGCCATGCCAGAGAACCATTGAGCCCGGAGACAATAATACTGCAG